>CAMWLG010000029.1 GCA_947175035.1 uncultured Lachnospiraceae bacterium
TTACTGCTTATTTTTCTTCTGCTCAGGAAAAATTATATTTTGCAGACAGGAAAAACTTATTCTGCATGAACAACTTTCTCACTCGAACTCAATCGTCCCAGGCGGCTTCCCCGTACAATCATACACCACCCTATTAACCCCTTTCACCTCGTTCACGATCCGGTTCGTCACCTTCCCCAGCACTTCCCAGGGCAACTGTGCCGCCTCCGCTGTCATGAAGTCACTTGTGGTCACAGCCCGAAGTGCCACGGCATAATCATAAGTCCGCTCGTCACCCATGCATCCCACACTTCTCATGTTCGTCAGCGCCGCAAAATACTGTCCCAGACCTTTATCCACGCCAGCCTTGGCGATTTCTTCCCGATAAATGGCATCTGCCTCCTGCACGATTCTCACTTTCTCGGCAGTAACCTCACCGATGATGCGGATTCCCAAACCAGGACCGGGGAAGGGCTGCCTGTAGACCAAATAGTCAGGAATGCCCAGCTCTAATCCCGCCTTCCTCACCTCATCTTTAAATAGCAGCCGAAGCGGCTCAATGATTTCCTTGAAATCCACGCAGTCAGGCAATCCTCCCACGTTATGATGGGATTTGATGACCGCGGATTTGCCCAAGCCCGATTCAATGACATCCGGATAGATGGTTCCCTGCACCAGATAATCCACAGCGCCGATTTTCTTGGCCTCCTCCTCGAATACGCGGATAAACTCCTCACCGATGATTTTGCGTTTCCGCTCCGGCTCGGTGACGCCTGCCAATTTGGAATAAAAGCGTTCCTGCGCATTGACGCGGATAAAATTCAAATGGTAAGGTCCATCGGGGCCGAACACAGCCTCCACCTCGTCACCCTCGTTTTTGCGGAGCAGTCCGTGATCCACGAAGACACAGGTGAGTTGTTTGCCCACAGCCTTTGCCAAGAGCACTGCTGCCACGGAGGAATCCACGCCGCCAGAGAGGGCACAGAGGACTTTGCCGTCTCCTACTTTCTCCCGGATTGCCTTGATACTGGTCTCAACGAAAGAGTCCATCTTCCAATCGGCCTTACAGCCACAGACCTTAAGCACGAAGTTGGAGAGCATCTTCATACCCTCCTGGGTATGCATTACCTCCGGATGAAACTGCACCGCATAGAGTTGTCTCTCCGGGCACTGCATGGCAGCCACGGGACATACGGGGGTATGCGCCGTCACCATAAAGCCCTCGGGAGCCTTCTCAATATAATCCGTATGGCTCATCCAGCAAATGGTCTTTGTTGTTACATTTTCAAAAAGGACAGTGGAAGTGTCCACCTCCACCTCGGTCTTGCCATATTCGCTGACAGGCGCGGAAGCTACCTTCCCCCCCAGCATATGCGCCATGAGTTGGGAGCCGTAGCAAATACCCAGAATGGGCACGCCCATTTCAAATACAGCCATGTCACAGAGAGGGGAGTCCTCGCCGTAAACGCTGTTAGGTCCGCCTGTAAAAATAATGCCTTTGGGGTTCAGTTCCTTTAACTTTTCCAGACTCATATTGTAGGAGTGTACCTCACAATAAACATTACACTCTCTCACCCTGCGGGCAATCAGCTGATTGTACTGTCCGCCAAAGTCCAGAACCACGATCATCTCTCTCTCCATGCTTCCTCACATTCTGCCTTTCATAAGCTTTTCTATTGGAATCATTTTTGATTCCAATTGGTATCAAATCTGTTTGTTCCACTTAGTCTCTTCTTAAATTATAAATACCTTCCCACAGATTGTCAATTTGATGTTCATTCTAAAAGGAAATTTGGAATCAACCCTTCATATTTTACTTTAAGGAGATGCAGGTTCACTGTCATAAATGGTCTGGTAAAATCTTGCTTTGCAGGAAATCCTGCTCGCTGCATCGATATTTTACTCGGTCAATTCCTCCAGACGACCAAAGCTATAACCCATGTCCTCCCACTTGGTGAGCAGCTCATCCAATATCTCCCCATTTGTTTTGGATGTATTATGTAAAAGCACGACAGCTCCGGGATGGACGCGCCCCGTCAGCTTCTTAAATGCCTCCTCATGGCTGGGCTGGCTGTCAACATTCCAATCCACATAGGCAAGGCTCCAGAAAAATGTGGAATATCCCAAATCTTTTGCCATCTGCAGGTTAGCAATACTGTATTTTCCTTGGGGCGGGCGGTAGTACATCTTCATCTCCTCCCCCGTGATTTCCTGGTAAAGACTTCGCACGTCATCCATCTCCTTCTGAAAAGAAGCCGCGTCAGAAATCTTGGACATATCGGGGTGGTGGTAGGTGTGATTGCCCACCGTGTGACCGTCCGCCACCATACGGTTTACCAGATCCGGGGCGGATTCCAGGTAATGTCCCACCACAAAGAACGTGGCAGGCGCGTTATGCTTTTTCAGCGCATCCAATATCGCCTCCGTATTGCCATTCTCATAACCGCAGTCAAAAGTTAAATACAGTTTTTTCTCCTCCGTATTACCCACAAAATATGCATTATACTGTTGCAATTCCTCTGGGGTGCTGTTGCCGGTGGGACATTTCCCGGACTCGCCAAACCCCAGCCCCCAATTCTCCGTAAAGAGCAGTCCCCAAGTCTGGGATTGCTGCAAAGAAACGGAATCCTCCTGTGCATATACCATGGCTGCCGTCTGGGCGTAATCAGCCTGTTGCCGTTCTCCCACCTGTATGCGGTTCTCCTCCACAGCTCCCGCCAGGGTTCTTCCAAACAGAAAGGAAGCTGCCAAAAAGCACAGGGTCGGAACCACATTGTGCGAAAACAGCTTGTTGCCCCAGACATATTTTTTCAATTCGTTTTCCATATCGATTCTCATAGATTGATTTTGGTATAATATATGAATAAGCCCGCGGGTTCATGCCCACGGGCTTTATAGGCCTTCCTGCGGCGCGCTGTCACACTCCGACTAAGGCTTCAAACACCCCTTCCAGATTTAATCGTCCATAACCTGTTTCCCTGTTGGGGTATGACAGATTCGAGGACCGGGAGGCTCCCCGAATCAGATAACTCTTTAATTCGCGGCTATTGGCGTAGGGGCTGCGAAATTCCACCACTGCCCACTGCAGGAACTGAGCCACGGCTCCGGCCGTGATAGCCGCCGCCAGACTGGAACCACTCTGTGCCCCCTTGATAGTGGATACATTCACTCCCGGAGCTGCAATGTCCGGCCTGATCGCGCCGGTGCGGGAATATCCCCTGCCGGAATCAATGGCAATGCCAAGGTTCGAGGGATTGTAAAAGCTGACGCTGATCACGTCCTCCGCCATAGCGGGTTCCGTCAGGGTAATATAGGGGTCGGGACGCAGGAACTGCACCTGTGAATCCAAAAATTCCGTGATGGGCAGCCACATATTAAAGAATCCGTTATAGATCGTCCCGATAGAGGACACCTGAAATGTCCAAACCCCCGGAGTGGGATCCTGCAAACGGAACCGCAAAAGCTGTTCCCCTGAAGCGGGTTCCACTAATATCGCATCCATAGTAATAATCGTATTCTCATAAATCAACCGGTAATTGACACTCTGGCCACTGTTCTGGCGCAGGGGCGGAATGGTCTCGCCTCCCGGGGAGCGCAGTCCCACCTGCAGAGTGTCCGGCAGGCTGCTCCAGCATTCCAAGATAAAACCGCTGCAATTATCACCCACCCGGACCTCCACATTATCCATTATGACATTGTTTGAAGATCCCTGTCCTGAAAAGTTGGGGGATGCCAGCTGCCCCCTGTAATGATGCGCCGCGTTGCCCTCGTTACCGCCGCAGACCACCACTGCCCGGCTGCGCCGCACCGCCACAGCATTCAGGTACTGGGACAGGGCAGAGCTTCCCGTATGATCTCCTGTGTTGGTGCCCAGTCCCAGACAGATAATCACCGGTCGTTCCAATACGCGGGCAAAGGAGTCCGCATACTGCACTGCCAGCATGATATCATTTTCCTGATAGGCAGGACTTCCCAGCGGCACCAAACTGAATTCCCGCAGATAATTCTTGCACTCCTTCAGCTTCACCACCACAATATCAGCCTCCGGAGCCGCTCCCAGATAGCTGTTCGGCCCCGACACGGAATTTCCCGCCGCAAGGGCAGCCAAAATACTCCCGTGCCCGTTGGTATCCCGACTGGGCACAATATCATAGGGTCTTTCTGAGCGCAATGCCTCATTGATATCCTCCCTAGTATATTCGCTGCCATACAAAAATCCCTCCGGCGGTGTGCCTATCTGTATGGTCTGATCCCAAATGGCAAGAATCCTGCTGTCTCCCGACGTACCACGAAACACATCTAAGGTATAGTCGATTCCCGTGTCAATACAGCAGATAATGCATCCCCGCCCCGTAAGATTCAACGGTTCACGCTGTACCTGAGTGATGCCGCTGGCAATCAACGCGTCGGGATTAAAAGAACTTCCCGTCCCCCCAATCTGCATCAGTCCATAGAGCTTAGGCACACTCTGGTACTCAAAGACTCCCGTTCTGGACAGATTGGGAGTTGCATTGGAAGGCACATAAATAATATTATAAAGTCCATCCACATCCAAATAACAAAGGGATTCCTCCAACCGCGAGAAGCCGGACAGCGAGAAATCCGTAATGTAATCATAGGTATTCTCCGAAAGAATACTCTCCCGACAGCTACGGGCATTGTTAGAATTATTTAAATACGAGACATCCATAGACGCTCCACTGCAAAAGCGTTTATATCATGCTATGCGTTTTCGGGCTCTTTGTTGCGGATAATCGCTTTCCATTTTGGGGAAAACAGATAATAACCAAGCATCATGATCATCCCGAACCCGAAGCTGATAGGATAACAGAGCATCACATAGGTCCCGTCAAAAAAGTACGAGATAATATAGGCGCTGGGCACGCGCACCAGCCAGAGCATCAAAATATTCACAATTGTGGTATACCGAATCAGCCCCACACCGTTTACAACACAGATGATACCGTTGAAAATCGCATACAGCCATTGAGATAAGAGCAGCACCATCACATATCTCCCGGCATAGAGCAATACGCCCTCGTCCTTCATAAAGATCCGGAGAATGGGCATTCTGAAGGAAATCACCAACAACCCCGCCGCCAATGTGATCATGCCGGATATGACCGGTATCTTAAGATACCCCTGTCTCAGCCTGTCAATGTTTTTTGCGCCATAATTTTGCCCTGAAAAAGTAGTGGCCGCGGAGGACAAAGCCGTGATTGCCACATTGGTGATCCCGGTGACTCTTCCCGCCACGGAAACACCTGCCATAAAAGTAGATCCCTGGGCATTGACAAGGGACTGAAGCACCACATGCCCAAAGGAATACAGGGAATTGTTTATCCCAATGGGCATCCCGATCTTGACGATATTTCCCAACTCTTCCCTGTCACAGTGCCTGGGCAGAAAAGAGAAAGATAATGCCGGGAATTTCCTCCGAATATAGATGATGCTGACCATCCAGGAAAGATACATCGCGATGATCGTCGCTAAGGCGGCTCCCCGCACATCCATTCCCAGTCCAGCTACAAACACAAGATCAAGGATGATGTTGGTGATACAGGATACCACCAGAAACCACAGGGAAGCCTTGCTGTCCCCAAGTCCACGCAAAATCCCCGCGTTCATATTATAGCCTACATTGCCAAGAGCACCAAAAAAGATAATCCTTGTATAACTCACCGCCGCGTCCCATGTATCATCAGGTGTTCCCATCCATCTCAAAACGAGGGGCGTCATCCACAGCCCCACCACACATGTGGGAATCCCCACCATATAGACAAAAGAAACCGCCGTGTGCGTCACCTTGTTCAGTTTTTCTTCATTATTTGCACCGGTGTATTGGGACACCAAAATAGAAACTCCCGTTCCAACACCTAAAAAGAGCCCCAACAATATCTCCACCGGCTGCGAGCTTGTCCCCACAGCTGCAAGAGATGTCTTGCCACAGTAATTGCCGATCACCAAAGTATCTACCGTGGTATAGAGCTGCTGCAGCACATTTCCGATAATAATCGGAATCGCAAACAGAAACACCTTGCTCATAATCGATCCATAGGTCATATCTATTTTTCCACTCTGGTTCACTGGTATTCCCGCTCCTTATCACATATTTCCTCTGTATCGGCTCCGCGCATAGAAAAAGAGCCCGCAAAGGCTCTCTTTCCCTTTATCGCTATACGTTCTCTCCCGCCTACAGATAATCCGTATCCCTGATAATAATCTTTCCGGGATTATCCCACATGGCATTCGCCCAGATTCCACCTGTCACGTTATCCGCCTTAGCCTGCGTTGATCCCTTCTCTGTCTTACTGCCCAGCCCTAAGTCTGAAAATGATGTGGCAGAAGCCCATTGCACTTTCTGTTCCTGTTTTTCCAACTCTGCCCTCTTGGGCGCTGCATCCGCACCACGATTCTCGTCCTGACGAATCTCGCCCTTCAAAATGGCAACACCACCCTCGATTCGGGCAATCACAGTCTCCTGAGCTTTTGAATTCTTCACATACGAATCCGCCGCTACCATTCCCTTCATTTCCGCCGCGGATATTCCGGCTACCTTATCGTTCACAGCCTGATCCTCTGTTTCCTTGACACCGGTGTTTTTCGGATTTGCATCCTTATCATCAACACTCTTCGTTGTGCTTCCTGTCGTGTTCCCAGCCTTCGTCTCCTTTTGAGAGGTGTTCTGTGCCTGAACGGCTTTCATACGAGCAGACCTGCTCGGGGCATTCATGCCCGTGGAATCCTTGCTCGCAACATCCTTGGTCTCCGTCTCCCGAGCCTCCGACTCCTTAGCCGCTGACACTTTCTTCTCGGCCGGCTTTTTCTCCTCGTTGCCCGCGTCGGTGCGCCCGGTCTGTGCGTTGTCCTTCATCAGTTCTTTCTGTTTCTCCTTACGGACTTCCGCCTGGTGCTGTCTCAGCTTGGCATTGAGACTGCTAATCTCCTGTTGCAGCTCCTGCCGCTTCTTCACCTTCTCTTCAACAGGTATATCCTTTCTCGATGAAAGCTCCTGCTTCTGGCGCTGCACTTCAGAAATATCATCCTGAATGCCCTTGCTGACAGTATCCACAGACTGCGCAGATGTCATCTGCACGCTGGATGCGCCCCCTATCGCGCCTATACCGCTAATTCCCATATTTTCATCCCCCTTCCCTTGAAGAATGAGCTACTTTCGCTTTTGTCTCCGATTTTGGGTAAACTACCCCCTTGTTAGTTATTAAACATTATACACCAGGATGGAGAAAAATGGAATAGTTTTTTAATTACATTTTACAATTACATTTTCACCTTCAAACATCGAATCGCATTCAACACGGCGATCACCATGACACCCACGTCCGCAAAAATCGCCATCCACATATTTGCAATTCCCAGAGCACCGAGAATCAGGCAAATTCCTTTCACCCCAAGCGCAAACACGATATTTTCATAGACAATGCGCAGGCACTTTCTGGAGATTCTCATGGCAAGCGCTATCTTCAAGGGGTTATCATCCATAAGGACAATATCCGCCGCCTCGATCGCCGCGTCAGACCCCATGGCGCCCATGGCAATTCCAATATCGGCTCTGGAGAGTACCGGTGCGTCATTGATGCCATCCCCCACAAAGGCAAGATTTTCCCTTTTGCCCTGAGCCGCCAGAAGCTCCTCCACCCGGTTGACCTTGTCACTGGGCAGCAGTTCGCTATGTACCTCGTCCAGCCCAAGTTCACCCGCCACATAATCCGCCACCGCCTTCGCGTCCCCGGTGAGCATCACAGTCTTCTTCACACCCGACGACTTCAACGCTTTGATGGCTTCTTTGGAGGACTCCTTCACCACATCGGCAATCAAAATCGCCCCTGCAAATGTCCCGTCCACCGCCACATATACCACGGTGCCGATTCCGTCACATTCCGTATAATCAATCTTCAGCTTCTGCATCAGCTTGGCATTGCCCGCCGCCACATTGTGACCGTCCACCTTGGCAGTAACGCCATGTCCGCCAATCTCTTCCACATCCGTGATCTTATCATTGTCAATGGATTCGCCATATGCCTCCCGCAGGCTCTTGCTGATGGGATGGCTGGAATAATTCTCGGCATGAGCGGCATAGTAAAGCAAACGCTGTCTTGCCTCCTCCGCCTCCCCCAGGGGATTTGATGTCGGAAGCTGCACATCTGTCACCTGAAACACACCTTTGGTCAAAGTACCGGTCTTGTCAAACACCACGCAGCTCGTCTGGGCCAATGCCTCCAAATAATTGGAACCTTTGATCAGGATACCACAGGAGGAAGCACCGCCGATACCCCCGAAAAAACTTAAAGGAATCGAGATCACCAAAGCGCAGGGACAGCTGATGACCAAAAATGTCAGCGCACGGATCATCCATGTGCTCCAATACGCCGGGCCGCCCAAGAGCAGGTTGATGACGGGCGGTAAAATCGCCAGCGCCAGCGCCCCATAGCAGACCGCTGGGGTATAATATTTGGCAAATTTGGTGATGAAATTCTCCGAGCGTGATTTCTTCATGCTGGAATTCTCCACCAAATCCAGAATCTTGGATACCGTGGACTCCCCAAACTCTTTGGTGGTCTGTATTTTCAAAAGACCTGACAGATTCACGCACCCGCTGATAATCTGGTCGCCCACACTTACCTCGCGGGGAACACTCTCCCCTGTCAACGCGCTGGTATTCAGGGTGGAACTGCCCTCTGTCACGCACCCGTCTATGGGCACCTTCTCCCCGGGACAGACAACGATGGTCGTGCCCACCGCCACCTCGTCCGGGTCCACCTGTTCCAGCCCGCCGGATTCATTTTCAATATTGGCATAATCTGGCCGAATGTCCATCAAAGCACTGATGTTGCGGCGGCTTTTTCCCACGGCGACCGCCTGAAAAAGTTCGCCAATCTGGTAAAATAGCATAACCGCCACGCCCTCCGCGAACTCACCATCACCGCCTGTCAGCTCTTCATAGACCCCCAGCAGCATAGCTCCCACCGTAGCCACCGCCATCAGGAAATTCTCGTCAAAGACCTGACCGCGAATGATACCAAGAAACGCTTTCCTCAAAATATCATATCCAATGATGACATAGGGTATCAGATAAAGCGCAAAGCGAAACATCCCACTCACAGGGACAAAATACAAAGCCACCATCATACAGGATGCTATAATGATTCTATATAAAACCTTTTTTTGCTTCTTATTCATAACACTATCCTCTATAAATAAATCTCACAGTCATCCTCCACTTTTTTGCATGCCTTGAGCACCGCCTGCATCACGGCCTTGTCATCCGCGCCCTCCGCAAACTCCACGTTCATCTTCTGGGTCATAAAGCTCACCACGGCATCCTTCACGCCTTCGACGGTCTTGGCAGCCTCCTCCATCTTCATTGCACAATTTGCACAGTCCACTTCGATTTTGTAAGATTTCTTCATGATAAATTCCTCCTGAATTTCTTTTTTATTTGCAAATGATTTGCATTCAATTGAGCGTTCATTCATATGAATGATTGTTCATATGTTTATAATATCATAAAGTTGAAATTTGTCAACTATTTTTGTATAATAATTTCATGAGCATACGCTTTTATGAATATGTAGGCTGAACTGTTACATCTAGAGTGCCAAAAGAAAAGGGGAAAGATTGGATATGGGAAGAATCTTATTGATTGATGATGCGCCATTTGCGCGCACGGTGCTTCGGACGATCTTGGAAGATGCCGGACATAAAATCTGTGGGGAGGCGGAAAACGGCAAAGAAGGTGCCGAGAAGTTTCATCGGTTGAGGCCCGATCTGGTCTTCTGTGATGTCAGGATGAATGAAATGGACGGAGATGAATGTCTGCGGGCGATTTTAATAGAAGATCCGTCTGCCAAGGTGGTGATCTGCACCGGCATAAACGATCCCTCCCATATTGACGCATTACTAAAGGCAGGCGCCAAGGGCTATATCGAAAAACCAATTCAGGGAAAGAAGGTTCTTGACATCACAGAAGAGCTGCTCAGAGACCCGGCGGATGTGAAGTCTTACAAAGAGCTTATGGAGCAGTATGCCAAGGCGGAAGGACTAGCAGAGAAACCTCTTTTGGACTTTTTTGAGGCATTTCGCAACATCAATGGATTTGATCTGGATGATGATAGAATCAACGCACAGTACTTAAAAGAGAACGGGGAGAGTCTGTTTGTAGGCACCCGCGCCCTGCTGTCAGCGAAGCTCACTATGGAACAGCTGCGACAGTTGGAGGATGCCTTTCGCAAGTTGAGTTCATAAAACAAGGCGCCTATTTTGTATAACACAGAATAGGCGCCTTGACCCGCTCAAACACTATAATCCAACGCCTCCATAGGCGTCTCGTTGATCAAATTGCTACGGATATCAATGATAGGCCCTCCCGTGCCTTCAATGTATTCCTTGGTGATGGTGACAGTACCTATATTGTCATCCTTGGGAATCTCATACATGATATCCAGCATGAACTCCTCTATAATGGAGCGCAGCGCTCTTGCGCCGGTATCCCGCTCCATGGCCTTCTCAGCGATGGCCTCCAGCGCATCTTCCGTAAATTGCAGCTTCACCTCATCCAACTCCAAAAGCTTCTGGTATTGCTTCAATATCGCATTCTTGGGCTCCTTTAGAATCTTCACCATCATTTCTTTGGTGAGCCCCTCCAATGTGTAGATAATGGGAAGACGACCGATAAATTCAGGTATCATACCAAATTTCCGGATATCCTCCACTGTGACCTTCGAGAGAATATTTTTGTCCTTATCATATTTATCCTTAAGTTCAGAGCCAAAACCGATGGAAGCGCTCTTTCTCAAACGTTCTTTAATGACATCTTCCAAATCAGGAAATGCGCCGCCACAGATAAAGAGAATATTTCGGGTGTTGATGGTTGCAAGAGGCACCATGGCATTCTTGCTGTTGGCGCCCACGGGCACCTCCACCTCAGCGCCCTCCAGGAGCTTGAGCATCCCCTGCTGCACGCTCTCACCGCTGACATCCCTGCTGTGGGTCTCCTTCTTCTTGGCAATCTTGTCTATCTCATCAATAAAGACAATCCCCCGCTCAGCCTTCTCCACATCATTGTCTGCCGCCGCCAAGAGCTTACTCACCACACTCTCAATATCGTCACCGATATAGCCCGCCTCCGTCAGAGAGGTAGCATCCGCAATAGCGAGGGGCACGTCCAAAAGCCTTGCCAGCGTTTTTACCAGATAGGTCTTACCGCAGCCTGTGGGCCCGATCATCAGCATATTGGACTTCTCGATTTCGATGCTGTCCATGGAATTGGTGGCTACCCGCTTGTAATGATTGTACACAGCCACGGAGATAACCTTTTTCGCATGCTCCTGTCCTACCACATACTCGTCTAAACTCGCCTTTATCTTATGAGGCGCAGGGATGTTGCGGATATCCAGAACAGGTTCCTGCCCCTCTTTCTTCTTTTTCTTTTTTAGTTTCTGCTTGTTGGGGATACCGCCATCACCCTGCAGATCCGCCAGATTCACAAAACTGATGTTGGGGAAACCGTTCTGCTTGGAAAATTGGTCAAGCTCCTGCTGAAGATTGGGGTTGTTCAGCATCCCTTGGTAATCAAACTGGCTCACCGCATCCATGGTCTTGTGCATACATTCATCACAGACACAGATATTGTTGGGCAGTTTAAACATTCTCCCTGCCTTGGATTCCGGTCTGCGGCAGACAAAACACACATCCTCGTACTCGCTGTCATCGCTCCTGCCCGCGTTCGCCGTAGTGGACGTGTCTGTATGATCATTCTCAGAAAAGGACTTCTCGCCATCCTGCCCGTCATAATTGTCATGATTGTTATCGTCATTAAATTGGTCTGACATCTCTCTCTCCTTTGTCGTCCGTTGGTGGTTTATCGACATTTTCATTATACTCAATATCCGATTGCAGTACAAGTAAAGTTTCTATAAAGATTTATGGTAACTGTTACGATTTACCATTTATGATACTCGAATTTAATTGAAAAACCGAAGTTTATGTAATATAATGTAACTATTCAAAACGAAAGCACTTAGCTGCATTTTGCGAATGGTCTGAATAGTTGCAATATAAATACAGAGACTGAATAATATGAAAGTATCTATTAAAGGGAGCAATCATTATGCGTGTCTTAAATAAATTACATCGAAAAACAGGGATGGCGGTATTGTTATGCCTTTTCCTTATTTTGTGTGACTTTATGCCAGTCAAAGCATCTAATGAAAGTGTGCCGGCCACAACAGTTAACCAGAGGGTAAAGGCAGGCATTTTCTATTTTGACGGGTATCATACAAAAGATGCGGAGGGAAACCTGACCGGATATGGTATTGAGGTTTTGCAGATGATCTCGCAATATTCACATCTGAATTTTGATTATGTCGGATATGACAAATCGTGGGATGATATGCTTTCCATGTTAAAAGACGGTGAGATCGACCTGGTTACGTCCGCAAGGAAAACTTCGGAACGCGAAGCCGAATTCGCTTTTTCAGATCCGATTGGACGCAACAGCACGATTATTTCCGTGTTAGCAGATAACACAAAATATCACAGTGGGGACTATACGACCTACAACGGGATGCGCATCGGTCTGCTTGCAGGAAGCAGCCAGAACGACAAACTGGAGAAGTTTGCCGAAGAAAAACATTTTTCTTACAGCACAAAGATGTATGATAATTCACAGCAGCTTGAGGAGGCTTTGAAGGACGGCAGTATTGACGCGATCCTCGCCAGCACCCTGAGAAAAATGGAAAACGAAAGAACGCTGGATACACTGCATACGGATAATTTTTATGTGATAGTGCGAAAAGAAGACAAAAAACTGCTGAAGGAAATCAATTATGCCATTGAACAGATGAATGCCGCTGAAGGGGATTGGGACAATACGCTGTTTTTCAAATACTATGGGCAGGCCTACTCCTCAGAACTTGCGTTTACGAAACGCGAGGAAGCATATATACAGGATGTTCTTGCAGGGAAGAAAAAAATTACAGTCATGGCGATGGGAGACAGAGCTCCGTATTCTTATATTGAGGACGGAGAGTTAAAGGGGATTATGCCGGATTATTTCGCAAAGGTTATGGAGCTGTGCGGCCTGCCATATGAAATTGTCCTGCCCGAGAATAGGGAGGACTATTACAATACTGCGAATACCAACGGCGTGGATGTAGTGATAGACAGAAGGACATCCAATATGACGACGGAGGAGAATATATACCGCGGATTCAATACCGATGCCTACATGACGGTTGGTGTGGCGAAGGTGACAAAGATCAATTTTACAGGTAAGATTAGAACGATCGCAGTTGTAAACGCTCAGGGCGAAGAGCCGTTGGAGAAGGAAATTATCGGAGACGCAAAGGTGCTGTACTACAACACGAGGGATGAAGCGCTGAATGCTGTCCTGAAGGGAGAAGCAGATGCCGCTTATGTATATACCTACACAGCACAGGTGTTTGTGAATAATGATTTTACAAGTTCTCTGCAATACAGTGTCGTGAACAATGTAAGATATACGTTCTATATGTATGTCAGAGAGGATTATGATCACGAACTTGTGACGATACTCAACAAATGCCTGAAGCAGATGCCGGAGGATACACTAAACCAGCTGATCACACAATATACCTCTTATACACCGCAGGATATGACTTTTGCACAGTACATACAGGCGAATCCGCAGACAATGGTTCTGTTGGTTTTGGGTACTATCCTGGTTGCGGTCATCATTCTGGTTCTGATACTCCGGGCAAGATGGAGGGAAAAATTGCTGCAGGCATCGGAGGCGGCCAATAGGGAGCTGGAGGAGCAGCTTGCCATTGTAGATGCGCTGAGCCGTGATTATCTCAATGTCTATGCAGTGGATACCGGGAAGGATACGGTGAAAATCATAAAGCTGGAGGGTTATTTGACTTCCGGGCTGGAAAGAGATTTAACGAAGACATTCCCGTATACAGCGCTGGTGCAGCAGTATGTTGAGGAACGTGTTTATTCGGAGGATCGGCAGGAGCTCTCAGAGGCGCTGTCTATTGAAAAAGTGACCGAAAAGCTTAGTTCCGACAGCGAATATATGGGAAGCTATCGTATCATGGTTGATGGAACGATACACAATTATCAGTTTATCTATGTGAAGGGGAAACGAAAAAATTCGCAGGAGGGCTTTACAGTTCTTGTCGGATTCCGTAATGTGGATGAAATTGTGCGCAGGGAACAGGAGCAGAAGCAGATACTGGCGGAAGCACTGGCAGAGGCCCAGCATGCCAACCGTGCAAAGACCGCCTTTTTGAACAATATGTCCCACGATATCCGCACGCCCATGAATGCGATCATCGGTTTTACCTCGCTGGCAGCAACGCATATTGACAACAAAGAGACTATACGGAATTATCTGGATAAGATTATGACAGCCAGCAAACATCTGCTGAGCCTGATCAATGACGTGTTGGATATGAGCCGGATTGAAAGCGGGAAAGTCAGAATCAACGAGGAAGAAACAAGTCTTCCTGAAATCATGCACGACCTGAAAACCATCGTACAGGCTGATATCAAGGCAAAACAGTTTGAGTTCTATATTGATACGCTGGATGTGACAAACGAGACGATTATCTGTGACAAGCTTCGTCTGAATCAGGTGCTTTTGAATATTCTGAGCAATGCGATGAAATATACAAAGACAGGCGGAACAGTCAGCGTCCGCATTATTCAGACAAACAGCGAGCCAGATGGATATGCTTCCTACCAGTTCCGGATTAAGGATAACGGTATTGGCATGAGTGAAGAATTTTTAAAGCATGTGTTTGAACCCTTTGAGCGAGAGCAGACTGCTACGGTAAGCGGCATTCAGGGAACCGGTCTTGGTCTTGCGATTACCAAGAATATCATAGATATGATGAACGGAACCATCGAGGTGGAGAGCGAGGTAGGAAAGGGAACAGAGTTTATCGTATCCTTCAAGTTCCGCACGGCGGAGCAGCCCCAAAAGACAGAGCATTTGGAGAAACTGATGAATCAGCGGGCATTGATTTTGGATGATGACATGAATACCTGCATGAGCGTCAGCAAGATGCTTTCCTCCATAGGCATGAATCCTGACTGGACAACGCAGGCCAAGGAAGCGATCGCCCATACAGAGTTTGCGATTGAAGAAAATAAACCATACAGTGCATATATTATCGACTGGCTTATGCCAGATATGAATGGAATCGAAGTTGTCCGCAGAATCCGTAAGGTGATCGGGGATGCGGCAACAATCATTATCCTGACTGCGTATGACTGGGCTGATATTGAGGATGAGGCAAAGGAGGCCGGCGTTACGGCATTTTGTTCCAAACCGATCTTCCTTTCCGAGCTTCGGCAGATCCTGATTGCGTCTTATATGGATTCAGCAGCCGAGAATGAGAACGGATCGGAGGAAAAAGATCCGAAAGACATCTTTACCGGCAGGAAGATACTGTTGGTGGAGGACAATGAAATCAATCAGGAAATTGCACAGGAAATTCTAAGTAATGTAGGATTTGTAGTTGATACCGTGGGCGACGGATCAGAAGCCGTGGACAGGATCAAGAATGTGGAGGCAGGCACCTATGAACTGATCCTGATGGATGTTCAGATGCCGATCATGGATGGCTATGAGGCAACGCGGCAGATTCGGGCTTTGGAAGACTCCGCGAAGGCAGCCGTTCCAATCGTGGCAATGACGGCAAACGCTTTCGATGAGGACAAACAGAAAGCACTGGAAGCCGGAATGAATGATTTTGTTACAAAACCGATTGATATCGCAAAGCTGCTGGATACTTTGAAGAATATTTTAACGAAATAATGTTCGAAAGAGAGGTTCATTCCGTTCCTCTCTTTCTTCAATCTTCCTATTTGCTACACAATACGTCTCACTGCCAAAATCGTCCTATATTCCGCATTGCCAATCTTAATTCCCGTCTTCTGGGTGCTGGCATGAACAATTTTGCCACCGCCGATATACAGGGCAACATGACCACTATAGCAAATCAAATCCCCGGGCTGCGCCTCACTGTACGCTACTCCCTTGCCGGCGCTCCGCTGCTCCGTGGAGGTTCTGGGCAGGCTGTAACCAAAATCACTGTACACGCGATACGTGAAGCCTGAACAATCCGCTCCGTTGGTCAGACTGGTGCCGCCCGGCACATAAGGATTGCCCACGAACTGACATGCATACTTTGCCACCTGCTTGCCCAATTCACTTCCGGAAGCCCCATCAATAATCGAATTATAATCTGTGGTGTACGTGCCATTCGCAGCGTTCTTACCGCCCCCCGCCGCCTGCAGCTTCTTGAGCTCCTGCTGCTCCTGCTTCAACTTTGCCTTGGCGACACTGGCTTCCTGTTTCGCCTTCTTGATCTCGGCATCATAATTCGCCGATTGCTGTTTCTTTCTGGCGAGCAGCCCGTTCAGCTCCTCCCTCTGACTCTCCAAAGCGGCTCTATCCGCCTCCAGATTGGTCTTGTCCGTCTCCAAATTCAGCTTCTCAACCTCCAGCTGATTCCACAGCTCCAGCACCAGATTTTGAGTGTTCACATACTCCTCCTGCTTGCCGCGGTCATATGCGTAAATGGACTCCACGAAATCCATGCGATTGAGCATATCACCCAGACCTGCGCCGGATAGCAAAAGGTTTAAACCGCTCTCCTCGCCATTCTCATACATTTTTCGGAGACGAACCACCATATCCTCAAACTGTTGCTCCGCCTGTGCCTTGGACGCCTCATATTGCTCCGCCGTGTCCTCGATGTCAGACTCCTTATCTTCAATCTCGACCTCCTTCTCGGCAATCTCTTCCTCCTTCAAGCCGATACTAGTCATAGTATTGATGATCTCGGAATTCAGATCCTCCATCTCCTCCTCGAGAATGTCCTGTTTCTCCTCCATATTCTCAATATTCTGATTCAAGTGGTTAATCTGATTGTTTAACGCGTTAATATTGTCCTTGACTTTATCTATGGCGGTCGCCTTGGCCGTGAGAGACTCTTCTGCGGTATATTTTGCCACAGAGACAGTCAATGCCAGAACCAATAGGACGCTCATAAGCCTTGTCAGGTATCTTCTCATGCAATCACTCTCATTCTATAATGTTTCGTCTTATAGCTCACAATTGTTGACTGTTCTGGGGAACGGAATGACATCTCTGATATTCCCCATGCCGGTCAGGTACATCACGCATCTCTCAAATCCCAATCCGAATCCCGCATGGCGAACCGAACCATATTTTCTCAAATCCAGATAAAATTCATAATCCTCTCTCTTGAGACCCAGCTCGTCCATTCTCGCTTCCAACACTTCTAACTGATCCTCTCGCTGACTGCCCCCGATAATCTCCCCGATTCCGGGCACCAGACAATCCATGGCCGCCACAGTCTTGCCATCCTCATTCAGTTTCATATAGAAAGCCTTGATCTCCTTGGGGTAATCCGTCACAAAAACAGGGCGCTTGAACTCAACCTCCGTCAGATATCTCTCATGCTCTGTCTGCAGATCACAGCCCCAGAACACCTTGTAATCAAACTGGTCATTGTGTTTTTCCAAAATCTCAATCGCCTCTGTGTAGGTCACATGCCCGAAGTCAGAGTTCAGAACATGCTCCAATCGTTCAATCAATCCCTTATCCACAAACTGATTGAAAAAAGCCATCTCCTCCGGCGCATTCTCCAACACATAACGAATCACATGCTTTAACATCGCCTCCGCCAACAACATATCATCCTTCAAATCCGCAAATGCCATCTCAGGCTCAATCATCCAAAATTCCGCGGCATGACGAGTAGTATTGGAATTCTCCGCCCGGAAGGTTGGGCCGAAGGTATATACATTTTTAAACGCAAACGCATAGGTCTCCACGTTCAGCTGTCCGCTCACGGTGAGATTTGTGGGTTTGCCAAAGAAATCCTGGGTGAAATCTATGCTCCCATCCTCATTATGAGGAAGGTTGTCCAGATCCATCGTAGTCACCTGAAACATCTCGCCCGCGCCCTCACAGTCACTTCCAGTAATAATGGGAGTGTGCACATACACGAATCCCCGATCCATGAAAAATGTATGAATCGCGTATGCAATCAGGGAACGCACACGAAACACCGCCTGAAAAGTATTTGTCCTGGGACGCAGATGGGAAATGGTGCGCAGGTATTCAAAGGTGTGGCGCTTTTTCTGCAAGGGATAATCCGCCGTGGAAGCCCCCTCTACTGTCACCTCCGCTGCCTGCATCTCAAAAGGCTGCTTTGCCTCGGGCGTCTCCACAATCGTCCCGCGCACAATCACAGCCGTGCCCACATTCATCTTGCACAATGTCCCAAAATTCTCCAGCCCGTCGCCATATACCACCTGCAAGGGCTCAAAAAAGGTACCGTCATTAATCACCAAAAATCCAAAATTTTTGGAGTCGCGATTGCTTCTGACCCACCCTCCGACAGTAATCTCTTTTCCGATAAATTCCTCCTTGTTGCGATACAAGGCTTTAATGTCTGTCAAATTCACAATATCCCTCTTTTCCGCGCGTTCCGCGCTTTTTATTTTTGCGAATGGTTCTGAATAGTTACCAAAATTCTTTTTTGTCATATGGTCTATGGATATTCAGTGTTCGTGGTGTTTTCCACCACAACCTTCAAGACATCCTCATAGAGAAAGCTCTCTCTGTAATCCGCCTTCGTCAGGCCGTTTTCCAGAAGATGCTCAACCGTAGTCCCCACTTCTTTCGCTGCCTCCTCCATTCTTGCGTCCAGAGCGGAATCGGAAAGATTCAAATCCTCTCTATCCGCAATCGCTTTGATTACAAGCGTTTCCCTTGCGTACTGTTCCGCATATTGGTTCAGGGTATCCTCATATTGCTCCCCGTACATGGTTTTGGCATCCACCCCATAATATCTCATCATCATCTGATCCAGCAATTCCGCGTAATTTTCCCGACCCCTTTCCAACAGACTCTCGGGGAATTCACCGGTAAATGTCGTTGCTATCATCACTTGATTCATGGCAGCGCTTTGAATGGCATTCAAGTATTCACTCTGGGCCTGAGCATTCAAGGAGTCCTCCGCATATTTATGAAGCTCCTCCAGGTTTGTCACCCCTTCAAAGCCAAGTCCCGCTACCTGATCTTCCTCCATCTGAGGAATGAAATTCACCGTGACCGTAAAGACCACGTCCTGACCCGCAAGTTCACTGCTGCCATAATTCTCAGGGAATGTCAAATTGATATCCACAGTTTCCCCGGGCATCACCCCGATCAGTCCATCCTCGAAACCAGGGATAAACTGCCCTGAACCGATCAGCAAGGTCGCTCCCTGTGCGGTGCCCCCGTCAAAAGCCACGCCATCCTTCTTGCCCTCATAATCAATATTGGTCATATCCAAAAGTGCCACGGGTCTGTCCTTGATACCATCCGTCGCATTCACCTTCTCAAAATAAAGCTGCTTTGTCATAATCTCAATATCGTCCTCGTCAAATTCCTCCGGGGGAGCCACACTCACCTGCATTCCCTTATATTCCCCCAAAGTAATATAGTCCTCCGCGTTAAACGCATCCCATGGGTCACTCTCCACATTCCCTTCCACAGAATCACCCCCAAGGGAAGCCTCCTCTTTGGGTACACTCTCGTTGGCATTATCCCCTGCCTGCTTACATCCTCCCAAAAGCGCCATGCCCATAACCAGAGCCAACACGCCAATCCATCTTTTTCTCATAAATTCTCCTCCTATCAGGGACACCCCCATTACTATACTGTTATACCACAAAACTGTTCTATTTAAAAGCCTTTTCTACAGTAACGGCGAAAGAAGCCGGCACATCTGCTCCTTCAGCCGCAAGCGAAGCCCCCTGCCCGCATACATATCCTTGGTGACACGCGTACAGTGCTGTAAATCCTCCCGAAACAGCTGCTCCATCTCGCAAGCCTTCTCATGGCTATAGACGACAACATTCACCTCAAAGTTCAGGGCAAAACTGCGAATATCCATATTGGCTGTCCCATAACAGAGCACTCTGCCATCCACGACCATTCCCTTGCTGTGCAAAAACCCGTTGTTATAGATATAGCACTTGGCACCCGCCATCACCAGATCCCCCATGTAAGAATAAGTAGCCCAATAGACAAAGGGATGATCCGGCTTACAAGGTATCATAATATTGACTTCGATTCCCGAGCGAACAGCAATTTTCAGAGCATTAAAAATAGACTCATCCGGTATAAAATACGGGGTCTGAATATAAATGCTCTTCTTCGCCTTTGTGATCAGCCGCAAATAATTATCCCGAATTTGCTCCGTGGTGTGGTCAGGCCCGCTGCTGATAATCTGCATCTCGCAGCGATCCCTCACCCCTGACTCGAAGCCCTCAAAAAGCGTATCATCCTGCAAAAGATTCTCCCTTGCCGCATAATTCCAGTCCATCACAAAACGCACCTGCAGCGCGGCGACCCCCTCGCCGCGAATCCGCAAATGAGTGTCCCTCCAATACCCGAAATTCTTGTCCAGACCGATATACTCCTTGCCAACATTAAATCCGCCCACATAGGCCACACGATTATCAATCACGACGATTTTGCGGTGATTGCGGTAGTTGATACGAAGCTGGAACCGCCCAAGAATCGCCGGGAAAAATTCCGCCGTCTGAATGCCCATCTGGTTCAGTTTTTTCCAGAAACTATGTCTTACGCGGCGACAACCCATGGCGTCAAAGAGCACCCGCACCTCCACGCCTTCTGCCGCCTTCTTTGCCAGCACCTCCAAAATACGGTTGAACAGCACATCATTTCTGATGATATAATATTGAATGTGAATAAAATGCTCCGCTTTCTCTAAATCTCCAATCAAAGCTTCAAATTTTTCATTTCCGTCCGAGAAAATGTCAATGTCATTATCGTTTGACAGCATGGAACCCGAGACCTCGAGATTGTACATGACCAAATCTTCAAAACCGTCTATCTCCGCATTTTCCGCCCCCAGCTCCCTGGTCTTGAGCTGATGTTCCTGATGTCGTATCGCCTCCCCCAGATAGTCCTCCACCTCTTTTAGACGAAACATTTTGCGCTTTCGCATATTCTGTCCCAGAAAAAGGTAGAACACAAAACCCAAAAAGGGAATAAAATACAGCAAAAGGAGCCATGCCCAGACGCTCTTGGGATCTCTGCGCTCAAAAAAAACAATAATAATGGCAAATAGCATATTCCAGATAAAAAGATTTTGAAAGAGAAACGCGATCACCTCTTTGGCAATCTCCCAAACTTCCGTCATGAAACATTCCTTCCTTTGAATTAATTCCTGAATTATTTTAATTGTTTTGTTGCGAATGGAACAGTTTGTGTGGTATAGTTATCAATAATCATTGAAGCATAAACAACAAACATCGAAACAGGAGGTTCCATAGGAAATGAACACAGGAACAATTGTACTTCTCGTGATACTGGCTGTAGTGGCCATCGCGCTGGTGGCACTGTATTTTCTCGGCAGGAAAGCACAAAAAAAGCAGGCCGAACAACAGCAACTGATGGAGGCCAACAAACAGACCGTCTCCATGCTGATCATTGATAAAAAGCGGATGAAGCTAAAAGATTCCGGACTGCCCCAGATTGTTCTGGACGAAACGCCTAAGCTGATGCGTGGCACCAAGCTTCCCATTGTCAAGGCGAAGGTCGGGCCACAGATTCTCTCCCTGATCAGCGATGACAAAATCTTTGATTCCATTCCTGTGAAAAAGGAAGTCAAGGCAGTGGTCAGCGGAATCTACATTATTGACGTGAAAGGTCTTCACGGCAAAACAGAAAAAGCGCCCGAGAAAAAGAAAGGCTTCTTCAAACGCCTGGCAGCGACCATTCAGGAAAAGGGTGGCGCAAAGCCGTTAAAGTAAACCTCATCTCCAAACCACAATCTATCGCGGCATTCGTCAAGATGGACAATTTAAACTTGTTCACATGCAGGCATGTCCACTTGACCCATTGCCCGCGGAAATCACAAGCTCATACTCTCCCACGGCTTGTCCCTCATTCTCCAAGGTATATACAATCTTCACACCTGGCCAGCCCTCCGGACATTCCTCCACGGAAAGCCTCTCCACAGACTTTGTGATAATATCAAGCATCAGCAGTCCAAAGGGCGTGGCATATTCTGTCCGATAGGGCTTACCGGATTCAAAAATCATGCAATGTCCCATAGGCCCTTGTCTGTTCAATTCCACAACCTGGCCCTTTAATTTGATTCTGGTCTTTGACCTCTGGGGAGCCCCCTCTATCTGTTCCTCGTAAAACAGATAATGACTTCCACTCCTGCAAAAATACTCCGCGGAAACCTCCTGGGTGATCACCACGGGCTGTTGCTCTCCTGCCTCTGTTTGGTTGTCCTCCGCTTGGGGCGGATATTGGATTCCGGTAATCGTCAATTGAAGTCTTTGCCCCGCCGCCATATCAATACTCCTCTATATTGATTGTTTTGGCGGAGAGAATCCCATATTTGATAATGGAATTGGCAAATCGTTTGAATTTCTCCGCTCCGTCACTCACATAAAACAAATACTGATTTGCACCTAGCTTTGGCGGCTCCTGATTTAAGAGACCTTTTTGTTCCAACAGCTCTTTCAGCTCCCTTGCCGTCTCGTAAGCCGGATTCACTAAGTTCACCTGCTCCCCCATGATTTTGCCCAACGTGGAGCGTATTAAGGGATAGTGCGTACAGCCCAGAATCAAGGTGTCAATATCAATATCGATCAATTCCGTCAAATAACGTCTGGCAATCTCATCCGTCACAGGATCCTGCCACAGCCCCTCTTCCACCAAGGGCACAAAGAGCGGGCAAGCCTTGCCATAAATCGTCACGTCCTTATTCAATTCTTTTATGTACTTGGTGTAGATCTGGCTGCCAATCGTGGCATCCGTGGCGATCACACCCACGCGGCCGTTCTTGGTCACCTCCACCGCGGTCTTGGCTCCTGGCTTCACCACGCCGATAATCGGGATCTCTATCTCCCTCTCCAACTCATCCAAAGCGTAGGCGCTGGCGGTATTGCAGGCCACCACAATGGTTTTCACCTGAAAGGTCTGCAAAAAGCGCACAATCTGTCTTGAAAAACGGGTAACCGTCTCCTTTGACTTACTGCCATAAGGCACCCTCGCCGTATCCCCAAAATAAACTATTTTCTCATTGGGAATCTGGCGCATGATCTCCCTGGCAACAGTCAGTCCCCCCACACCGGAATCAAACACTCCGATCGGCAATTCATTATTGACTTCCTGATTCATGATCTATTCTCCTTTGCTTCTGCAAAGCCTCCCATTCTGTCAGCAGCCTGCTCTTAAAGCGGATCTGGCTGCAATCCGCATCCAATATCTTCCAGTAAAGCTCACTGCCGCCAAACTCGGATTCTGCCTCTGCTTCCGAGAGACTCTCACAAGTCTCGGCAGTCTCATTTTCGTATATAACCTCATAGGTGGATTCCAGCAATGTGAATTGAGGATATAAGACTCCCCACCAACCCATAGCGGCACAGATTGCCAAAACCACAATTCCATTTCTTTTCATAACATTCACTTTCTTATCCCTGCTTTCTTATTTTGTACCATATTCCTGTCAATCTAATATGGTTTAGCATTTATAAGAAAATGATTGCCAAATTTTGGTAAGATTATACCATGTCAGCAGGAAATCAAGCGCGAACGCAGTGAGCATTTGATTTCAACGTTTCTCCCTGTCCAACCGAATCTGCTGAATAATCGCCTTTTTCTGATTATCTATATGAACCTTGGCGGCCTCGCATGCCCGTTCCTTGTCCCTGCCCACCAGACTTTCATAAATAATTCTATGCTCCTCCACCAGCCTTTCATGCTGACTGAAGTCTTTAATATACTCAAACCGATAACGATACATTTGCTCCGACAGATTGTTCACCAGCTGAATCAGACGCTGATTGCCCGTGGCTTGCAGGATGATATCATGGAGCTCTACATCCGCCTGGGCAATCTGTTTCACGTCTTTCGTGCGAACCACCTGTTCAAAATACCCGCAAGCCTCCTTGAGCTGCACAAGTTCCTCCTCCGTGATCCGCTCACAGGCAAGCTCCACGCAGAGCGCATCCATAGCCCGCCTGACCTCCAACACGTCACTCATGCTCTTCTCCGTGATCTGAGCGACTTCCGCCCCTCTTCGGGGTATCATGGTGACAAGGCCCTCCAACTCCAGCTTGCGGATTGCCTCTCTGATTGGAGTACGACTCACCCCCAGTCTGTTCGCCAGATGTATCTCCATCAAACGCTCCCCCGGCTTCAATTCCCCTGTCAGGATCGCCTGACGCAATGTATTGAACACCACATCCCTCAAAGGCAGAAATTCATCCAATTTTACCTGCAAATTATCCTGCATACCTTCTCCCTCCGCTTTCGCCCGCTCCGTTCACAAAGTTCGTGACAAACACCTGCCCCGCAAGCGATTGTCTCTCTAGTTGCAGTGCAGCTGTGTCCGCCTGTTCCCTATCCTGAAATATGCCGAACACCGTAGGCCCGCTGCCGCTCATAAGCGTCCCCAGCGCGCCATTTGCCCGCAATCCATTCTTGATATCGTTAACGATTGGATACGCCTCCACCGTCACCTGCTCAAGCACATTTCCCAGTCGTTTGACGATCCCCCCCAGACTGCCCTCCTTTAACGCGGTAATCATACCGTCAATATCCGGATGTGGGAAATCTCCCACCGCGTCCAGATGCTCATAGACATATTTGGTGGACACATTGATGTCCGGCTTTGCAACCACAAGCCAACAGTCCGGCGGCGAAGGCAATTTGGTCAGCCTCTCCCCGATTCCCTCCGCAAGAGCCGTCCCACCCATGATACAGTAAGGCACGTCAGCCCCGATGCGTACTCCCAGCTCCATCAGCCGCTGATCCTCCACCTGTAATCCATATAACTCGCAGATTCCCCGCATGGCAGCCGCTGCATCCGCACTTCCCCCCGCCATACCCGCGGCGATGGGTATATTTTTGCGCAGATCAATCTTCACGCCGCCCTTGATTCCCAGTTCCTCCATCATCAATCCGGCAGCCTTATAAATCAGATTATCACCATTCGTAGGCAGCTCTTCCGAGTCCGTGGAAATCGCGATTCCAGACGCTGTCTTCTCAAATGTCAGCTCATCCCAGATATCAACGGTCTGCATGACCATCCTTACCTCATGATAACCGTTTGGCAGGGTTCCCAATACATCCAGACCCAAATTTATCTTAGCATATGCTTTTCTCACACAGGTATTCATATGGAGCCCTCCGCCTAGAGCAATATATATTGCATAATGTATTTTGTATACATAGATTGTACTTAATTATATACAATCCATATCTATTTGTCAACAACCCCTAAACTTTTCCAGTATTTCTGACGATATAATTTACGATCAAGGATGATACCCTGACTGTACATGCAAGACAGTCAGACACTAAAAAAGCGCTTACGCGCGGAAAAGAGGTATGTTATGAGTGTAAACGGAGTTACATCAAATCAGGCTAGTGCTGCTTATTCTTATGCTTCTACAACAGCCACAGAGAAAGAGAACACTACAGCCAAGACAGCATCCTCCACACAGAAGGCGGAGGAAACAGGTGCGGTATATGAGCCTTCCAAGCAGACACAGACAGACACCGCTAAGAAGACTTACAAGCCCGATATGAATCTGGTAAACAAGTTAAAGGCAGATGCAGATGCCAGAACTTCTCAGCTTCGCAGCCTTGTAGAGCAGTTGATGGGCCAGCAGGCAAATACCTATGGCAAAGCCAACAATATCTGGCAGTTCCTGAAGAGCGGGAACTACACTGTTGACGCTGCTACTAAGGCTCAGGCTCAGGCAGATATTGCAGAGGACGGCTACTGGGGCGTAAACCAGACTTCTGACAGAATCATCTCTTTTGCCACTGCTTTAACCGGCGGTGACCCCAGTAAGATTGAAGAGATGCGCGCTGCATTCCAGAAAGGCTACCAGAAGGCAGAGAAAACTTGGGGCGGCAGTCTCCCTGACATCTCTCAGCGTACTTATGATGCTGTGATGAAGAAATTTGATGAGTTGGCAGCACAGACAAACGATCCTACTAAAGTAGAAGGTTAATGTGAAATTCGTATTTTTCAAAAAACAATGGCAAAGGTGTTATTCACCCTTGCCATTGTTTTTTTGTAACTGTGATTTCATCCGCCTTTGACAATCAGGAGTTTTTGACCAATCTGTAACTCATCACTGCTCAGATTGTTGATTTCCCTGATTTTCTCCACGGACACATAATACTTTCTTCCAATATTCCACAGATTATCCCCCGACTTCACCACATAGATCACCATCCCCGGCAGACTACTCATCAGCGCACTGTCCGGCTCCGTCACCTCAACCTGACTGATCATATCCATGGGAACCTTCTCAAAGACCATGGTATTAAAGCAAAGGATTGCCTTGACATCCATCTCCTCGCCGTCCAGCATGGTGACTTGAAGCTGTTCCACCTCCGCATGAACTTTCCCGGTATCGTCCTGAGAGATCCCTGGCACCTCCAATGTATAGTGATAAGGAATCTGTGCGTCCACACAGGCATAAGGGTTGGCGTCATCCCCCGTGATATACATTACCTTGACCTGAATACCCCCTTGCATCAAGATTCCGTTTTCCACAGTGGACTGCTGCATGGAAGCCACCTTTGCCGAGCTGTGCAACAGCTGCAAGATACCCGCGCCGCCGCTTGGAATGCGGATGTGGTCGGTCACCTTGGTTTTGCCGGTGACACAGGAACGAATGCGATTAAGCGTCACCCTGTGGGTCTGGGCATGCACCTCTTTCGTCACCCCGTAAATATCCGAAAGAATCTCCGTGGTATCCTCCTCATAGATACGAATGTGAATATCTAATGCAAGCTCAATGCCGACACACCGCTCTTCGCCGTCCAAATCAGGACGAACGGTAAGTTCCTGCTGCCCTTGCACATAATGGATATCCGGCAGCATTCCCTCCCTGCACCCATGGCATTCCAGCACACCAGAGAAGGGCATGGTAGTTTCAAAAGAGCGAACGGGTCTGTCTTCCCCCTCCCCTTCATAGAGCAAAAAAAGCTGCACGTCTCCCTGAATACTCAGCTTCTCCTCCATTACCTTGAATTCCACATCTCCCAAATGTACCGTGCTCCACAAAATGCGGAAAATATTGGGATAATTGGCAGGCAGCGTCACCTCGTCCCGAATGCGGAAAATATCATTTTTGCAGATGGCAATTTGAGCAAGCTGCATGGGCATCTTACGGTATTCCAGCCAGTCGGACGACGCTCCGTCCCCATGAATGCCAATGGGCGCCTCTTCATCATAAAGCTCTTCCACAGATGCCATCAGCGTCACCAGAGAGCGGATGCTGAGCTTGCGGGAATTGATGATCCCTACGCTGAAATCCTCCACCTCCCCGGACGCTTCCACGGTATCCGAGGGCATCACACCTTTCATGATCAGCTTTTCCTCAAAAGGGATATCGCCCCCAAAGGGAACCAGACTGCTTCCCGACTCCTGAGTGTGGTAAAGTATTTCAAAATGCATATGTCCCCGCAGACTCACGGAATCCGTGCCCGGTTTGATTTCCTCAATAATAATCTCAGCTTTCTCCAAATTAATGTTGCTTACGTCAGGCTTACTCTCGGGAATATTCCTGTCATCCTCCAGCGTAATCTGTGTGACCGCCTCGGAACGGATGCGATCCATATGTATATTCTTTTTTAATAAGTCCACGAAAAATACCTCCATATAGATACTGATATAGATATCTATATGCAGGTATTGGGAATGATATGACCTGTTCATTCAACTAATATTGAAACGCTTTCCTACTCAGCCTTCCACCGCCCCAATCAAATCCGCCAGCTTCTCCACATGATATTGCTCCATATACGCCTCAATCCCCTTTACTACCTCCACTGTGGTGTATGGATTAACAAAGTTCATGGCGCCGACACTCACCGCGGATGCTCCCGCCAAAATGAACTCAATGGCGTCTTCCGCCGTAGCAATACCGCCCATGCCGATGATGGGAATCTGTACCGCATGAGCCGCCTGATACACCATGCGAACCGCAATGGGCTTGATAGCGGGACCACTCATGCCGCCAGTCTTGTTGGCAATGGCAAATTTACGGCGATGAATATCAATCTTCATACCCGTGAGGGTGTTGATCAAAGACAACGCATCTGCCCCTGCAGCCTCCGCCGCCTTCGCCATTTCCCCAATATCCGTCACATTGGGACTAAGCTTCATGATGATGGGCTGCTTTGCGTGCTTTTTGACCTCCTTCGTGATATGGCTTAGGGCATCCGCCTTCTGTCCAAAAGCGATTGCCCCCTCCTTCACGTTGGGACAGGACACATTAATCTCCAGCATGGACACCGCGGGCTCATCCCCCAGCTTCTCCACCACTTCCACATAATCCTCCACCGTCTTGCCGCAGACATTCACGATAATCTTGGTATTATATTGTTTCAAAAAAGGAATATCCCTCTCCATAAACACATCAATGCCTGGATTTTGCAGCCCGATAGCGTTGAGCATACCACCGTAAACCTCCGCCACACGGGGGGTAGGATTACCAGGCCATGGCACATTCGCCACACCCTTAGTCACCACGGCGCCTAATTGGTTCAAATCCACGAACTCCGAATATTCCATTCCAGAGCCAAAGGTTCCCGATGCTGTCATCACGGGGTTCTTAAATGTGATACCTGCAATGATTGTCTGTGTATTCATCTAATCCTCACCCTCCTATTTCCACTTCCCCCGCTTCAAAAACGGGTCCCTCGGTACAAATGCGTGCATTATGCACATGAGAGTGATGATCCATATCCCTCGTTTTCACCACACATCCCAAACATGCCCCCACGCCACATGCCATATGTTCCTCCAAAGAGATGTAAGCAGGAATGTTCGCCTGTGCCGCATACCGCTTGATGGCGCAAAGCATCGGCATCGGGCCGCAGGCATAAATCAAATCCGCCTTCAGTCCCCTCTCCTCTATGACATTCATCACATTGCCCTTCGTCCCTGTGCTGCCATCCTCCGTGGCAATATACACCTGCCCATACCGCACCAGATCCTCCTGCAAAAAGGTCAGGCTATCCCGATAGCCCACAATCACCTGAATATTCTCCCTGTCCGTCACGGCATTCAGCGCCTTCGCCAATTGCAGCATGGGCGGAATCCCGATACCGCCGCCCATAAGAAATACCTTTTTACCGGCAGCCGCCTCCACGGGAAATCCATTTCCCAAGGTACCCATAATGTCAATCGTATCCTCCGCCTGATAATGGGAGAATTCCTTCGTGCCCTGCCCCGCGACACGGTAGACTATCCGCAGCGCAGCTTTGTCCTCCCTTACCTCACAGATACTGATAGGGCGGGGCAGGAGGGTGCTCCTGTCCTTGGGGTACACGCACAAGAACTGCCCCGGAAGGGCATTCTGCGCCAGGCTTGTCCCTATCCACATGTCATAAATCGCAGGGGCGATCTCCTGTTGAAAAATCACTGTGGCTGTTTGTTTCTGTTTCATGGTCATCACATCCTCGTTTTCTTGATTTTCTTATTCCTATTGATTGATATTCCTCTCAAACTCCCGCAAGTCGCTTGCGTTCATTGCCATCTCAAACCATGTATCCAATGTGTCAAGGTTCCGTTCCGCCAGAATCCGCTCTTGCATAGCCTGCGGGACATCACCCAACCCTTTCAGTACTTGAAGTATATACATGGCCCTACCTTCAGCCCTACCTTCATTTCTGACGAACTCGTCCTCAGCGCGGCGGTCCATTTTGGCCTTCATATAGGACTCGTATGTCTCTCTCACTATCCTGCCCAGACTCATCCTTCTCACAACCTCCACCGCCTCTGCGACCCCTGCGTTCTTTGTCCTGATCATATCCAATCCCTCCATCGTTTCCGTGTTGAAAAGCTGTATCCAGTCGTTCATCGCGTCCCCGTCCCGTAGCGGCTTGTTCAGTTCCACAGGAGAACCTCCATCTGTGAAAAATCTCCTGCCTTTAAATTGTTATAATGGATTAAAAGCATAGATTTTCCAGAAATGGCTTGAATGAAATAAAGAAACCTTTAAATGTTCAAGAAATTGTTATGCTTTATGTTGATTGTAACACATTGGCAGGAATTGTCAAATAAAAAATTTCAATTCTAAAATTCAGGAATTCTTATCCGCGTGCTGATTGCCCTTGAACTCCTTCTCCACATGACAATGCTCGTGCTTTCCAACCAACAGGTTGCCTTCAAAATCCAGCTCAATAATATATGGCATCCAGTCTATAATTCTCAGGAAATCTTCACAGCCAAAATGATTATCATAAAAATTCAATATCGTGCTAAGGGCAGTACCATGGGTTCCCACAACAATTTCCTTATCCTGATTAGATGACAAAATTTCGTTCAAAGCTTCCATGTTACGTCTCTGAACCATAGCAATTGATTCTCCACCATCTTCATGATACTCATGGTCAGCCCATCGTTTCTGAAACATTCCATGGTTGTTGCCATCCGGACCTTTTTCACGCTCTCGCAATCTCTCGTCTGTGATAATCTCTTTTCCAAAAAAGGCGGCTGCATCTGCAATAGTATCCATGCTGCGCTTGTATGGACTGCAATAAAACACATCTATTTTCTTATCCTTCAAAAATTCCAATACCATTGCAGAATCTCTCTTTCCTTCTTCCGTCAAAGGTCTTGTTCTGTCCTCTTTCCAAGCATGCTCCGGCTGTGCATGACGCACAAAATATACTCTTGTCATACTCTGTCTCCTATCTCTTCTCAATCATTAAATGATGAAAAAAACGCAATATCTCCCAATTGCTTCCACACAATCCGCTTCATCAAACATTCCCAGGGTTGTAGATCTGTCACTTTTTTACTCACTATATTAACTCCATTTCATCTTCCATTTTCACGAATCCATACTTTTCATACAGTGGTTTCCCCATATCCGTTGCCTCTAGAGCAATCTGCAATACGCCCCGTTTCCTTGCATCCTTTACCAGTAAATCCAATGTCTGAAATGCAATTCCCTGCCTGCGGTATTTCGGAGCAGTATACATATTCATAATATATGCTTTTGTTCCTGTTGGATTATGATATGTCGGCATCACCTGATAGAAGCTGACTCCGCCTGCACCGATAAAGGTTCCATTATCATATACCAGATAGGCAATATGTTCACCGTTCTCTAATGCCCGCTTATAATATGTATAAGACTCTTTCTCCACCAGAGACATATCCACATCATCAGACAACTTATTGGCAGCTCGAAGAACAATAATTCTTGTTCTCACCAGTTCATCTATATCTTCTATGGATGATTTTTTATATTCAAAAATACTATCTGGCAGACAATTCAGGTACATATAAAGCGCATCTGTATTTTCTTCCAATACATGCATCAACCTGTCAGATGGGTTTGCATAAACAATCCCACAATCTACTTCTCCAAGATCTTTTCGCACTGGAAATGCTAATCTTTCCTCCTCCAAATCAAACTGAGCATCTACACCTTTTTTATTGCCTCTTGCATCCAAACGAATCCATCTATCCAATGATTTGACATAAACAGCATTTAGCGCATGAATACAAAATCCGGTTTCCGGCACATCACCTAATGTGAGGCGTTGATAACAAATACCAGCGGGGATTCCACATGCACGGAGCAGCGCCGCAAGAAGATTTGCTTTTGCCCAGCAAATTCCTACACCTTGTTCCAGCACTTCTGTAGCAGACTTAGTAACCCGTCTATCCTGTGCATCCCAAGAATGCTTTATTTCATCACGCACAAACTCATACACATTCTTGACCAAAGCGATTTCATCCGTAATTTTACGTTTAAATTCATCAGCCTTTGATAAAATCCCAGCGTCGTTCCAATTTATATATTTTGATACTGACAAGTATTCCTCTATGGCATCTTTAATAACTAATTCCTTTATCATTTTTGCTCCATCTATTTCTCTTTTACTACCTGAATATAATAATCTAACAGTTCATATATCCAATCCTTCAATTCTGTAAATTGATATCCCAAGACTTTTGCTTTATCCGTACAAATACTATATTCAGGTTCCCCATTATAAGGCGCATCATCACCTTCTGAATCTATAATCGCTTTTGTCCCCGTCTTCTTCTCTACATATTCAATCATTTCTTTTAGTGAGATTGTTCCTTCTGAAGCACCATTAATTGCCCCTCTCACATCTTTATCCACTAAAAATGCGAGGAATTTTCCTGCTTCATCTGAACGAATATAACTCATCTGGTAATCAATATTGTCAATATTCATCGGAATTGATTTCATAGTATGTTCTACATAAAACAATAGCCTTTTTGTATAATCATCCTTCCCAATGGCAAACGGGTATCTGACCGCGATCCAATTCTTTTCTGAATACTGCTGCCATAATGCGTACTCTGCCTGACGCTTTATCTGCTCATATGGGAATGCTTTTCTGTCGCACCATATAGGTTCATTTCCAATTCCATCAAAATCCTCCTCAACGGTATTGATACGTTTTGGATCATACACAGATGTACTGGACATATAAATATACTTATCGCAATCAACAACATCCATTACATACTTAATATCATTGGAACAATATGCAATTTTATCAACTACCACATCGTAATGAGTACCACTTAATGCTTTTCGGACACTTTCTTCCTTAGTCCTTTCCAGAAATATTCTTTTCACCTGATCGCCAAATGAATCCGACGTTTTTCCGCGGGTTGCAATCGTAACATCATGCCCTGCGGCTAAAAATTCATTCACCATATGTATACCAAAATATCTTGTTCCGCCAATGACTAAAATTTTCATAATTCTACCAACCTGTCTCCATCAAAATAGTAAATATTCTCTTTCTTAAATCCATACTTTGAATCAGGAAGTGCGATATGCGGTTCAAACGTAAAATAATGTACATCACCAAGCTTCTTCGTATTGCCTTTTTCAATGTAAATTCTGTCATCCTTAGACTTCACAATGGAATGTCCAAGATTCCCCATAAAATCAAGATTAATAAATCCATTCTCTACTATAAATTCATTCATATGATAATACAGTTCTTCAAAGGTAGTTTCTTTCGTGACAAAAGATAAAAGTTCCTCATGGAGTTTTTCTTCCATTTGCAAACCACTTTTCCATTCCGAATTCTCTATTTGCTCTATATCATCTACAACTTCACCCTGTTCCACGATAATTGTTCTTGCATAATCTCCCCAGATATTACCTATCTGCGGACTCAAATCAATGGTAATAATATCGTTGTCTCCTATCACTCTATCCGAGGTTGCATACTGCTTACCGGATACCGAAACTGTGGTTTCATCTCCCGCAAAAACAAATGCTCCAACATCCCAATACCAAAAAGAATCTGCACCTGACTCTAACAGCTTTTTCTCACAGTTCTCGCGTATTTCAAGCAGATTTATACCTGGCTTGATCATATTCTTTATGTATTCTATCGTCTGTTTCGCAGCTTGCTGTATCTGACGGTAAGATTGCTTTTCTGTCTTCTGATATACATCTAACATATTATCTTCCACTCTACTTCGCCTCATATACCACCCTGCCACCGCAAATCGTATACTTCACCCTGCCCGTAAGCTCCCAACCTGTAAACGGGCTGTTGGAGGCTTTGGAATCATAGTCCCCTGCCGTAGTCACAGCAGCGGTATCAATCAAAACCACATCCGCGGGTCCGCCCTCCGCAAGATATCCCGCATCCAAATGATACATGGCGGCGGGGTTCGTGCTCATGGCTCCAAGCAACTGTCTCATGGTGAGGTACCCTTTTTGGACAAGCTCCGTAATCCCCAGAGACAGAGCGGTCTCCAAGCCAATGATACCGCTGGGCGCTTCCGTCAAGGGCTTTTCCTTCTCCTCCTTGCTGTGGGGCGCATGGTCTGTGGCAATAATATCAATAGTGCCGTCCGCCAGTCCGCGGATAATCGCCTGCCTGTCCTCCTCTGTGCGCAGGGGCGGGTTCATCTTGGCAAGGGTTCCATACTGAATGACAGCCTCCTCCGTCAAAGTAAAATGATGGGGCGTCGCCTCCGCATGGATATTGCGCCCAAGTTTCTTCGCCTTACGCACCAGCTCCACGCCCTCTGCCGTGCTGATATGCTGGATCTCGATACAGGCGCCCGTCTCCAATGCCAGTTTTAAATCTCTGTCAATTAGGGTAATCTCCGCCTCCCTTGGAGAACCCTCAATGCCAAAATGCTCACTTGCCCTGCCTCGATGGATACCGTTCTGGGAAATCAGTTTCGGATCCTCCTCGTGAAAACTGACAGGCATGTCAAGGCTGACTGCCCGTTCCATTGCCTCCCGCACAACCTGTTCATCTAAGAGGGGAATACCGTCATCCGTGAATCCCACCGCTCCCTTCTCCGCCAGTTCTTCCATATTCGTGAGCTTCTTGCCCTGCATCCCCATTGTCACGTTGGCGCAGCTCATGACATTTATGTCAGTTTCTTCTCCTTTTGCCAGTACATAAGCTAAAGTCTCACAATTATCTATAGGGGGCTTGGTGTTCGCCATCATTACCACAGTAGTATAACCGCCCTTTGCCGCCGCCTTCGCCCCGGTGGAGATATCCTCTTTGTGGGTAAATCCCGGCTCCCTGAAATGCACATGCACATCCACCAGCCCGGGAGCCACCACCAGCCCTTCCGCATTGATGACCTTGCAACGGGCAGGTTTCGTCATATCCTCACCCACCCTGCCGATCTTTATGATGTTACCCTTATCCATCAACAGGTCAAAATTGCCCTCCCTGCCAGACTTCGGGTCGATCAGATAGCCGTTTTGTATCAGCAGCATAAACGCTTCCTCCTTTTTTGTCGGAATATACACGAAAATGCACCATTTTTATCTGGTGCACTTTCCTGGTATCATTGGTTCCGCTTGATTTTCTTGGTCGTGTTCTTCTCAAACTCCGTCTCGCGGACTACTAATTTATAAACTCTCTTATATAGAACCGCATCCTTATTGTAGGTGTCGATGATCTCCTGCAGCGTGGCCTGTATGTCCTTAACCTTCTTTTTGGCGGCATATTCATAGTCAGGGAAAATCTCCGCCTCGATCACACCCTCCCTGTCGCGCACAAGCACTTCCTGAACAATACGGTTCTTGCCCAACTCATTCTCTATCTCCTCCGGAGAAACATTCTCTCCGTTCTTGGTGATGATCAGGTTCTTCTTCCTGCCGGTGAGGAATACAAATTGATCTTCATCCACATAGCCCAGGTCGCCTGTCTTCAGCCACCCGTCCTCCAAGGTTTCCGCAGTTTCCTCTGGCATCTTATAATAACCCTGCATCACACTGGAACCCTTTACCCAGAGCTCCCCGTCCACCGTCTTTGCCTCACAGTTGGGCATCAGCTTACCCACGGAGCCGACTTTGCTCTCCCACTTCAAATTGGTGCTGATCACCGGTGCACACTCTGTCATCCCATAGCCCTGTAGGATCGTGATACCATATTTCTTAAAGAAATCCAAATAAGCAGGATTTAAGTACGCGCCGCCACTGCAGACCGTGTGAAATTGCTTTCCAAACACTTTTGCCCGGACAAGCGGTGCAGGAATCCACGAGGTTTCCTCCAATTTCTTGGCAAAAGTCTCAATCATCAACGGCACCATCAGGATCATGTTCGGCTCAAACAAAGTGATGTTTTTTGCCACCCGAAGAAGGGAATCGTTGATACAGATTACAACGCCAAGGGAGATTCCTTTCAGTATATCCATGGAAAGACAATATGCGTGATGAATCGGAAGCACCGAAAGAATCACCGTGCCGGACTCGATCTGCATATCGAGACATGTGGCGTTTTCTGACAGATTCCGATGGGTCAACATAACGCCCTTACTCTTGCCGGTTGTTCCGGAAGTAAACATGATCGTTGCAAGCTGTTCCGGCTGTGGCTCATAGGAAAATCCCGGCTTTTGCGCGCCAATCAACTCCCAAAGAGAATGACGTTCTATGCTGCTCCCCGCTCCTGCCTCGGGTTCAGCGAGCATTCCCTGCATCCCAACTACATGCTTCAGACCGGGACATGAACCAAACGCCGCCCTTGCCACGTCCTCCTTTGCCTTATCGTACACGAGAGTAGTGACATCCGCGCGATTGAGCAGCTCACACAACTCCTCCGTAGAGAGAAGCGCGTCCAACGGCACCGCGACACTTCCGCTGTTTACTGTGCCAAAATAAGTTACCACCCACGAATAAGAGGAAGTGCCGATAATCGCCACATGCTTCCCCTGCTCCCCCAGCGCCTCCAAAGCCGCCGAAAAGCATTCCGTGTCCTGTTTAAATTGTGCGTAGGTCTTTGCCTCCACCACGGTTTCCTTTTTGCCGTTAGCTTTTTCCGCCTTTACCTTGTAGCGAAACGCATCCTGTGATGAAAAAGCCGCCTCCGCCTGAACCAGCAGTTCCCGAATTGTACTACTCTTAGCCTGCATCCTTACCTCCAATCCTCATTCCATGTATCACTAAGAAATTTTAGCAATATAGTCAACAGCTTCCTGTATTGTGCGAATATTGGCGGCCTCCTCCTGCTCAACCTCAACATCGAACTGATCTTCCACCTCGCCCAGCATACTCATAAAGTCAAAGGAGGTAAAACCCAAATCCTCCATAAACCTTGACTCCGGCTTGATTTCCTCCCGGGGAACCTCCACATAATTTACAATGATATCCACCAACTTCTCATACATAGCCATCGTCCTCTCTTTCCTACTTAAATTTTATTATATTTACATCTGTTCAGAATCCCATCAGCCTATACCAGCTTGATGATCTCGTCGATACTCAGGTTCGGATTCTCTATGCCTTTGAACAAAATCTTGCACATATAGTAATAGAAAAATTCCAATTCCTTTCTGGAAAAAGCGGCAAGCTGATGTTCAAAGCTGAAGTCCAGCCCATTGTCATCCGGTCTGTGCATGACAGTGAGATATGCCGCATGTGCACATACCCCGTTACAATACCATTTTGTCTTGTATTTGATATCTCCCAGCAGTGTCAATCCTTTATCTCTCAGGGATGCCGGTTGATAAGTCAACGAAATTGACTCGTAGGTGTAGCCGGGCTCATTGGGGTAAGTTTTGCTTCTATGGGCAATATACTCCACAGGATTAAAGTTCACATGCCGGAAAGTCTCATTCTGTTCATTCCTGATAATTTTGATACCTTCCAGGAAGGTCTTATCACGTTCTATCACCGTGCGGAAAGGGAAAGCGTGAATTCTGGTTCCGCCGCATTTTTTCTCGGATAACGTAGCCCTTCTGGCATATGCCACATTCATGGAAATATCATCATTTCCATTCATCTTCTGCAGATAGGTGCGCATCCCCATGATCAAAAGACACTGCAGAGATACATGCTGCTCCTCACAAAATTCCATAAGCCTTTTGGTAGGCTCCTCCTCCAAATGGAAGATATCTATTGCCGATTCCAGCTGCGGTGATGCAGTACGTACCGCCCGGAGATTCGGATTCTTTTGCAGCTTTCTCGTCTCCTTGAGACTGCCCGGCCCGTCAATTCCGTTGTAAATGGGCTCGGATTCCTCTATCAGCTTATAGAAGTATTCCCTGTCTCTCTGCTGTGCCTTGCTTCCCGCCTCATATTCCAGATCCTTTTTCAACTGCTCTATATAGGAACTCAGATCCGACGGGTAAGGTACTCCTTCATATTTTGCATTACAGTAGATTTCAATGATATCCTTCAAAAATGCAATCAGGGACTGCGCGTCTACCAGACGGTGATCCCCCATAAAGAACACTCCCTGATATCCATCCGGCAGCTTGATAATGACAATGCGGTTCATCGGGGAATCCTCACTGGGAAACGGAACTCTCGTCCACGCTGTCATTTCAGCCTCCGCCTCCTCCATGGTCTTCCCGGAAAAGTCCACATATTCTATCTCCCGCTCTTCCTTCTCGACCACGTATTGATACCACTGCTGCTCCTTCTTATCATAGGCAAAACGAACCCTTGCAGATTCACATCTCTCGTATGCCTTGTAGATGGCCTTCCTCAACTCCTCCACATCCAAATCCACCTCAATCGTCAGGCTTGTCCCAATATTTAATATTTCCTTTTTGGGACATCTGTCAGCATAATAAAAGTGGAATTTTTGCGCTACAGTCAACGGGTAGACAGGATAACCTTTTCTTGTTTTCATACACTTGAACCCTTTCCTTTTTGGTTGTATCGTCAGCCGCTTTTGTTCCGGCTCTTGACCTTACATCTCTACTCCATCACGAAATCAATAAACTCTGTCAGGGCGTTTTCATAGGCCTCCATATCTTTATAATAACTCTCCGCATGGGATGCACCCTCTACAATCAGCTTCCGCTTTTCACTGGAACAGTTCTCATACAGTTCCTCGCACATCCTGTAGGGGACAAACGTATCATCACTCCCATGGATAAACAGAATCGGAAGCTTTGCATTTGCAACCTCCCGCCGGGAATTACATTCATCCATACCATAACCTGCCAAATTCCGGTTAATGAGATCCGAAGCCGGAATAATCGGAAAAGCGGGTAAATGGTACATACTTTTTAACACATGGGTAAATACCTCCTTGGGGGAAGTAAACGCGCAGTCCGAGACCACTCCCTTGACCTGGGACGGCAGTTCCATACTACTGGTCATCAATACCGTAGCTCCTCCCATGGAAATCCCGTGCAGCAATATCTGAGTATCCGCTCCCGCCTTGTCCAATGCCCATTCTATCCATTTGAGGGCATCATTTCTGTCCAAACACCCAAAACCCACATAGTCCCCTTCGCTGGCGCCATGTGCTCTCGCGTCCGGAAGAAGCATTCCAAACCCTCGCTGTAAATAATAGTTTGCCAATCCCTGGAAATTAGAAATGCCTTCGCCGGTATATCCATGAAAACCAATAACAAGCTTCTTGTCTGTACTGTCCGCCGCCGGAGGGAAATAAACAGCATGTAATTTCAAACCGTCAAACGACGTAATGGACACTTCCGAGTGAGGATATTCCATCATGGAAGCCTTCCGCTCTCTCATAAGCGCCATATATTTTGACCAGTCGGTGCCTGACATCTTCATGGTGCGCTCTGTCTTTGCATAACTGCGCTTCATGGTCCGATTGTAAAAATACGCGACAATCGCTCCCTCGGCCACAAGGCCAATCCCGGCCGCTGCCGCAAGTTTTTTGATAACTTTCATATACGTCTCCAATTCTCTAAACAGTTACGATTATTTTTTGGTTTTCTTGCCACCTTTTGTACCCTGCTCGCTCTTCTTGGCAATCAACTCCTTCAAACGAAGCGCCTTTTCAAGATCGCCGTCCACCTTAAGCTGCTGCGCGCTGAAAGCATCCACCGCATCCAGCTTGCCGCCTATGATTTGATCCAAAATATCCGGCGTACAAGTAAATGCCGCATCCCTGTCATAATACTCATAGGGCTCAATATGGAGCACCCCTTCCTTTACCTCGACATAGAAGCTTCCCCCCGTCTCCTCGCCCTCGAGATTAAACTGGTATGCCAAATGCTCCTTGATATCACTTACGTCCGTTCCGTCAAACTTCTTCTTAAACTCATAGAAATAATCCGCAAACGCCATGACGACCCCTCCTTAAAAATTTTATCTTATCATTAAAAAGATACCATAGTTATCCACTGTTGGTCAAGCTTGGTTTACCAATATTTGGAAATATCAAAAACGCTTCCTGCGGACAGTCGCTTTGTCTTTGACCGCCCAAAAGGAAGCATTTTTGTTTCATAGCAATCGGGTCGGTACTTTTGCCGCCCTACTCAAACATCACCGGTTTCTCCATGTAATCCATCTTGAGTACGATATACGGGCAGGAAGGCACTTTATCCGTGTTGCTTGCGCCGTCCGGTCCCAACAGGGTAGTGTTCACACAGATGCTGTCCTCTGTCAGATAGAGATCGTTGACAGCGATGCTGTACCCGCTGCCTTTCTGCTGCCCGTAACCTATCACTATGTAGAGAAATTCATCATCACTGTAGGTCAGTTTGAAAGGGTTCGCCTTCTTCTCGTCTATGATACTCTTCAGCTCACCCGGAAGCTTCTCCTCGCTCACCACCGTGAATCCCAGATCCTGCAGCTTCACCCGTTCCTCACTCAATATGGAACAGCCGGCAAGAGAAAGCAGACACACCGCCGCCAACAATAGGGCAATTCTTTTTCTGATTCCAGACATTCTTTTATTCCCTCTGATGTTTTGGTCTATTCTATGTACATTTCCAAGGAAATATGATAAGATGGGGCTATGAAGCAATGTATGGAAGCGAGGAAACTATGATACGCATAACGATAGTGGTAATTGTTTTATTTGGATTTCTGATTCTGGGAATTCCGCTGTTGATAGTGGAATGGCTGATCGGTCTGAAAAATCCCGATTTGAAAAGCCGCAGTTCCCTTGCCATCGTAAATTGGGTCTTTCGCGTGATCATATGCATCACGGGGGCAAAGGTGACCGTCATCGGCGAGGAGCGCGTCCCCAAGGACACGGCGGTTCTCTATGTGGGCAATCACCGAAGCTATTTTGACGTGTTGTTGACCTATGTGCGTGTTCCAAGGCCCACGGGCTATATCGCCAAGAAAGAAATGTTGCGATACCCTCTCCTTCGGGACTGGATGCGCAATCTGCATTGTCTCTTCCTGGACAGGGACAATGTCAAGGAGGGGTTAAAAACCATTCTCACCGCTGTGGAAAAGGTGCAAAACGGCATCTCCATCACCATTTTCCCGGAGGGCACCCGCAACCGCGTACCCGACACGCTCCTTCCCTTTCACAATGGCAGTTTTAAAATCGCCGAGAAGGGAAATGTGCCGATTGTCCCCATCAGCATGGTAAATACCTCCGCCATCTTTGAAGACCACCTGCCCAAAATCAAAAAGGCAAACGTCATCATCGAATACTGTGAACCGATCTATCTGAACGACTTGGACAAAACCGCCAGAAAGAACATTGGCGATCATGTGGGCTCCATCATCATGGAAACCTATCAAAAAAACAAGAAACTGCTGGACGAGCAGGGTATTTGACCCTCACAGCATTGCTTAAGACAAAGATGTTGTCTTTAGATATTCCACCACTTCTGCAAAGTTCATGCCATGAGACGCCTTGACGAGAATCGTGCAGCCGGAAGGAAGCAACATCTTTTTTTGATCCTTCAGATTATCCAGCAAATTTTGTCTGTCCGCAAAATATATTACTTTCTGTCCACAGTCAGACTTTGATGCCATAGTAACCGAAGCGGAAGCCGCCACCGCCCCGTCAGAAACCGCGGTATGTCCCGCCCCCAGAG
>CAMWLG010000030.1 GCA_947175035.1 uncultured Lachnospiraceae bacterium
CATGCTTGCAGGGACGTTCTTTATGACAGATTGCGTCATAGGGACACACGGCCTTGCACTTGCCACATTGAATGCACTTCTCCTGATCAATGACTGACTTCCCTTTTACCATGGAGATGGCTCCTTTGGGACAGACTGCCTGACAGGGATGCGCCACACAGCCCATACAGGAGTCCGTGATCTCATAGAGATTCTCAGGACAGGCATTGCAGGCGGAAGGGATCACCTGCATCAGGGGCGGCTCATAATATTTCTCATCAATATTGCTCTCCTCCAACCCCTCTGTCAGATGTCCGGGACGTTCGCGGTTTTCCGGGCGCAGACTCATCCCCATAGCCAGACGAATGCGCTCCCGGATGATAGCCCGGTCTCTGTAAACGCTCTCGCGATACTGGGACTCCTCATAATCCACAATCTGATAAGGCAAAGCCTCCATATCATCTTTTAAATTCTCAGAATGATACGCCAGATTGGCTACTTCCTTAAAGACTTTTCTCCGTCTTTGTCTGACCGGAGTGTCAATTCCTCTCATATCACTCATACGCCGACCTCTTCTCCTATACTGCCAAAAATTTCTTTAAAACCCAACTGCTGCATTTAGAATGCTTCCATTATATATTAATGTTTCTGGTTTATCAATATCATAGTATGAATCCATTTCGCAGCGAATTAACTTCGCTTCATCATACTATTAATCCTTTCCTTTTTGCAGCATATGAGATATACTTATTCATGTAAGAATTTGGGATAAATATACAAATGGAGGTTCCCATGCTGGCATTAGAGATTACATCCATGAAAAATTTTATGAGCCATTTGCTCTCAAACGATACCTTTGACGGCTTTCTCCTGGAGGAGGCGGCTGTCAACACCGCCAACAACTACACGATAGACGGGCATATGAATGCGGATTTTTTCTCTCCGGAGGAGCGGGAAGGCGGGCAGCTTCCCTATGATTTCCTGCCCTGGAGCGAGATCAAGGGGCTGTGCTTCGATTTGATCAAGGGAAAACGCACCCCGCTTTACTTCAAGTTTGTCCTGCAGCTAAAACCCAAAGAAACTGCCTCCTTGCTGCGGCAGACGTCAGAGGACACGCAGAATATACCCTTGATGGAAGATTTGGCACAGGTGAAAGCGCTGGTACTGAATATCCGCTATGACGGGAGCAAGGCAATCCTCACCACAGGAACTTCCTACCACACATTTGTCATGAGCAAAGAGGCAGACCTGATCTGGGACAATGCCATCTGCAAATACCTTGATGAAAAAGGAATCGGGTATGAGAAACTTTAAGTCCCCCATACCCGTCATATCAAGTCTTCATCTTCGGTTTAAATATCAGGCTGGCAAGATAGCCAAAAATCAGGGCGGCGCTGGTTCCGATGGCCCCCGCCTTAAATCCGCCGGCGAAAATCCCTAAAAACCCCTGTTCCTTGATAGCTTCTTTCACACCCTTCATCAGCACATTGCCAAATCCAAGCAGCGGTACGCTTGCCCCCGCTCCGGCATACTCCTGAAACGGCTCATACCAGCCAAATACACTGATAATCGCTCCCGCAACCACCAATAACACCATGATGCGCCCAGGCATCATCTTCGTCTTTTCCATCAGGATCTGCACCAGCGCGCAGATCAATCCACCCACCCAAAACGCATTTACATACTCCATCCGCAATACTCTCCTTTGATTTCCCTGTTATACCTCAGCGATCACCTCCACCTCGCACAGCACATTCTTCGGCAGTGTCTTGACAGCGACACAGCTGCGCGCGGGTTTCTCCGTAAAGTACTTTCCATAAACCTCGTTGAAGGTTGCAAAATCGTTCATATCAGCCAAAAAACAAGTAGTTTTCACCACTTTGCTGTAATCGGTTCCCGCCTCCGCAAGAATGGCGCCGATGTTTTTCATCACCTGCTCTGCCTGCTCCACGATCCCCTTTGCCTCGATTTCTCCGTTTGCAGGATTTATTGCAATTTGACCTGATGAAAATAACAGGTTGCCTGTAATAATCCCCTGAGAATAAGGGCCGATTGCGGCCGGTGCTTTTTCTGTTGCAATTTTCTTTAACATAACATGTGTCCTCCTATTGTATTTTTCTTTTTGATATCTTGTTGCCCGCAGCATGGTTTTGACTACACCTCCGGCTCGTCAAACTCCACCGTGACATAGAATCCTCTGGCATTTTCCACTATATCAGTCACAACCCCTTTATCGCTCACCAATCTCTTATTAAAGGGAATGTTCGCTGACATGGCAAGGGCAGGGTCAATGATATAGTAATAATTGCTGGGGAGCAGCCCCTCCGTGATCGTGACCTCCTGGCCCACCTCCAAGAATCCCGGCCGTTCCATCTTAAATTCCATCTTGCGCATAATGCCTCCCCGGAACCCGCTGACAAGCTCTTGAGTCCCAGAAAATATTTTAGCAGTATGCCCTCGAGATTGCAAGCTAAACTGTTATGCTTTCCAGCACTATCGCATGTGCTATGCCGGGCACACTCTTCCCCTCATTGTAGCTGGTCTTGGACAATAGGGCCCCCGTGGGCATGAACAATACCTTCTTCCAGTTGCCCTCCTCCAGCTGCTTGAGGATATAGGCCGACAAGGTGACAGCGCTGCATCCACAGCCACTTCCCCCTGCGTGGGTGTCCTGGGACTGGGCATCAAAGATCTCGATACCACAATCCATATGCTGGGCGGAGATATCATACCCCCTCTCCCGCATCAGGTCAATCAACGCACGCTGCCCCACCATTCCCAGATCCCCTGTAATGATTTTATCATAATCCTCCGGTTGACTATTAAAGTCAATAAAATGTTGCTCCAAAGTAGAAGCTGACGCCGGTGCCATGCAAGCTCCCATATTCATGGAGTCTTTCACGCCAAAATCTGTTATTTTTCCCACAGTAATCCCTGTAATTTGAGCCCTCACGGACTTTGACATTTGTGTTTTTTTACCCCCCGACACACCAGTTGACACCTCTGTCATACCTTGATTTTCAGTGTCATTTTGGCTTGTAGCACTTGCGGGAATGAATTCGCCTCCCTTACCATCCATCTTGTTGCTGAGCACAAACGCTCCGCTGCCCGTCACGGTCCAAGTGGCGGACAGAGGTCTCTGGTTACCATAATCAAGAGGAAAGCGAAATTCCTTTTCGGCACTGGCGAAATGACTCGAGGTGACACAGAGGGCTTTCTCGGCAAATCCGCCAGAGATTGCAAGCGCCCCCAACGCAAGGGACTCACCGCAGGTGGAGCAGGCACCATATACCCCAAAGAGCGGTATCCCATAGCTGGCAATACCAAAGGAGGTAGCGATAGACTGGCCCAGCAAATCCCCTGCAAACATAAAGTCCACATTTTCTGCCTTGACTCCCGCTTTGCCAAGGGCAAGATAGACAGCATCCTTTTGAAGACTGCTCTCCGCCTCCTCCCATGTCTCGCATCCAAACAAATCATCCTCTCCAACCATATCAAAAAGAAGCCCCAATGGTCCCTCTCCTTCTTTCTTGCCGACCACACTGGCGCTTCCAATGATATAGACCGGCTCGTCCAGCTGGATACTCGATTTTCCCAAATGTTTGCCCATAAAAATAGCTACCTCCGTTCTCCCGCACCGACACCACAGTGCCGTCAGCGCATAACTTTGGTAGCTATCATATCCTCTTTCTATAAATCTTATGCAGAATTTTACTCTGTTCCCTCATACTTTGCACTTTGAGCGCGAATTAACTCCTCGTCCTCAAAATAGTTGATCCTCATGGCAGACTTCACCTCTGACAGAGTCTTTGCAGCTTCCTCGCGAGCCACATCGCTTCCCTTTCTCAACACCTCGTAAACAGCGGGAATATCCTTTTCCAAAGCTTTCCTGCGCTGACGAATGGGCTCCAAGGTCTCCTGCATCACATTGATCAGGAACTTTTTCACCTTCACGTCCCCGAGACCGCCCCGCTGATAATGCGCCTTCAACTCATCCAAATTCGCATAATCCGGCAGATACCGCTCGAAGTGCTCATCCTGACAGAACGCGTCCAAATAGGTAAACACCGTGTTGCCCTCCAAATGTCCAGGATCGCTCACCTGCAGATGTTCCGGGTCTGTATACATGCCCATAACCTTAGTGCGTACCTCGTCCGCCGAATCCGCCAGATAAATGCAATTCCCCAGCGATTTGCTCATTTTTGCCTTGCCGTCAGTGCCCGGAAGCCTCTGACACGCCTCGTTCTCGGGAAGCAAAGCCTTTGGCTCCACCAACACGGGAGCATACACTGTGTTAAACTTATGCACAATCTCCCTGGTCTGCTCGATCATTGGAAGCTGGTCACCGCCCACTGGCACGGTCGTCGCTTTAAAAGCCGTGATATCCGCCGCCTGACTGATGGGATAGGTGAAAAATCCCACAGGGATGCTCGCCTCGAAATTGCGCATCTGAATCTCACTCTTCACAGTAGGATTGCGCTGCAGTCTCGCCACCGTCACCAGATCCATATAGTAAAAGGTCAATTCACACAATTCCGAAACCTGTGACTGAATAAACAGCGTAGACTTGGCAGGATCCAACCCGCAAGACATATAGTCCAGCGCCACCTCAATAATATTCTCTCGCACCTTCTCCGGATTCTCAATATTATCCGTGAGCGCCTGCGCGTCCGCAATCATAATAAATGTTTTCTTGTACTCACCGGAATTCTGCAGCTCCACCCGCCTGCGCAGCGATCCCACATAATGCCCTACATGGAGCCTTCCCGTGGGTCTGTCACCGGTTAAAATAATCTTATCCATAATAATATCCTCCAGCTCTTGTCTCACGGAAATGAGTATAACATATTTTGAAAAAATAGTACAGCGGGATTTCTTCTATACCATCAAACCATTTTTCCAACACTTTTTTCAACATTTAACTCCCGTTGACAATACAGTTTTCCGATGTTATAATCGGGTAACCGGCTGAAACTTTATCAAACAAGAAAGGTATGCCTATCATGGAGTTAAAGTTAATTCCTATTCTATTGATATATTACATTGCCAAATCATGGCAAAAAACTTCAGATTGCATTGCGCATGACCTTCTTGACCAAAAACGGTCACTGGCCATCTCTGTCATATGCACCGCCATATATCTGTTTTTTGCCGTTGTCATGACGGCTTGGACATCAGGTGTCCTAGACCTGGATATCGCCATCTATTCCGTGGCGGGAGCACATATCTTTTTTGTTGCCTGTGTTGTCTCCTGGCTGATCTACCTTGATATCGCTTTATATCTCAAAAGATTAAAAAAGCATGGATATGATGTGCCTGCCGACAAAAGACAATACCACAATGCCCTGCTTGCTCTTCCAAGAACTCTGCCAATGTACCAAGAGACCTCGGGCAACAGCATGGAAAGTATTCTTGCGACGGCCGCCTTCCTCTTGACCTCAATCGGTGTCGTGGTGTCAGCAGTCTCGCTTTACATCAAATACGCAGCATTTGATATTAAATATTTTGGACTGTTTGGAAACACACTGTTACTTTCTTATGGTCTGATTCGCGCCTTCATGTTCTGGCGGCAGCGACTCAATTCCAAATATAGGGATGATGTGGAGATGGATAAAAACCGAAAGCAACGAAAACCATTCTCCAAAGCCCTGATGGAACTGTCCGTTTATCTTTGTGTTATTGTAATGGGAACACTAGTGCTCTATATGGGTTCGGAGGTGATATATCATGCCAGAGTGAACGCTGGACTTTACCCGTAATCCGTTTCCTGTCATCCAAAATCTTTCCTACCCCTCCCGAAAAACACCATAAAATGCCCTGTAAGTCTTGAGCATCCCCGCCTCCAGCGATGTGTACTCCATGCCAAGCTCCCGCTTGCTTTTCTCATTATTGCACAAATGTGTCTCAATCTCCTGTACCGCAAAGGGCAGGGGGAACCCTTGCGCCTGTGCCTGATCCACAGAAATCTCTAACTCCTGCAGGGTACCCTCCCCCCATTCCGTCTCATCCGCCCGCTTGAGTGTCTGTGCCAAAAGCCTATAATCCACAATCTCATCCCCACACAGATTATAGCCTTGCCCGTATGCCGTCTCGTTCAGCAAACATTTCAAAATCGCCTCTGCCCCGTCTTTCACATACAGAAATTGAAATCTTCCCTCCGCTCCCATGATCATCGGCAAAATCCGGTTCTGTACCATAATCCTGATATAGAGGGACTCTCTGGGTGCATAATTAAGGGGTCCGTAAATCAATGCCGGCCGAAGCGCCGTAGTTTGGATGCCAGCCCTGCCACATGCCGCCACCAGCTCTCCCTCAAGCGCCACCTTGCCGGTGATATACGCACCTTCCTCCCCCGAATACCGAATAGTCTCAAAAGGCGCGTCCTCGCCAAGAAGAATATTCCTATCTTGCGCTGTGTATCCAACCGTCCTATGCCCATAGACGTCCACCGTGCTGATATAAATGTATTGCTTCACACTGCCCGCCAAATGCTCCACCACAGTACGAATATCCCCCGCCTGATAAGCGCAGAAATCCACCAGCACATCATAATCTTCTGTACAGCGCTCCCACAATTGCGGGTCATGCCTGTCTCCATGGATCTCCTTCACGGGAAACTCCGCCAAAGAATGGCTGCCGCGATTTACCACCGTGACCTCATGCTCCTTGGACGCCAGCATCACGAATACCCGCCCCAGAAAATAACTTCCGCCGATTACCAATAACTTCAATCTACCTTCACAACCTTCCCAATAAATACAATCTGCTCATTCTCGCTGTCATAAATCATAAACGCGAAGGGTCTGTCCAGATATACCTCCCTCTGCTCCTTAACCTCCGGCATCATTATAGAGTTAAACTGCGCCATCGCCATGGTAACCGCCGCGGCACGGGTGCCGTCCTCGTCCAGCTCCAGCTTACATTTCTGAATGATATCCGAGATATACACCGCTTCTCCCTGACTCATTTCAATCAGACCGGACAAATCCGAGTCCTCTATACTAAACACAGTCTCCACTCCCTGAGCTTGCAAAATCCCGACTACATTGTCCGCTGTCGTCTCAAAGTTTAACTTGGGCATCCTTGCAAGAACGTCATATTCCGTAGTTCCGCTCTTCATAAGAGACTCCAGATCCAGATCCTGTACCGAGAATTCCCCTTCTGCTTTCGGTAAAATCCCGACAAAATCCATACCATTCATATATTTCTTGGAAAAGGCTATGGCATGTTCATTCTCATAATAACACCCTAAAGTGTCCGCCAGCATCTCCTGCTGGGACTCCTTCCCGTCTATGTCCGTAAAAGTATGTGGGACAAGCTTCCAGCTTTCCGCCCAAGGGGATTCAAAATACAGGGAATTGACCAATATCGCCGCCATATCCGGCGTGATGACATCCTCCGAGAGCGCGGAAGGGATCAAATCATGGGTTTTCTCCTTACACCAACTATTAATCCGATTCACCGTGCCCTTCACCTGATCGGGGGCAAAGCTGACTGACGCAATCTCCGCCTGATATTGTTCCTTCGTCTTGGTCACATAATCCTCCACCAGCTTCCTGTCATCCCTCACCCAGATAGAATTAGCTATCTCATAGGCCATCTTATAACCGCCATAGCTTACCTGCTCGGAATCTCCGTAATTCAAGTCCTTTGCGAACTCCATATACTCCTTGGCAAAGCTCCCATAGTCCTCTCTTCCAAGATAAGCCTGCAGTTCTTCCTTGGTCTTCCCCTGTGCACCGCCCGCCACAAGCCCCAGCGCCATATCCAATGACAGCGGACTCACCATAGTATTCCCGCCGCCGTTCTGATAAACCATATCCGCAAAATATGCCGCCCGCTCACACATGCCGCTGATCTCGACCTTTTCAATCGCTGCCTGTTCTTCTCTCGATCCCACTTCCCCTTGCTCCTCCTTTGATTCCTGTGTCTGTGTCGGCGCCTTCTGCTCCTGATCATCCCCCTGATTTGCGATCTCAATATTCTCCCCCGCACCGGCTGCCAACTCCAACTCTTGCCCCGTGCCGCAGCCCGCCAACATCACACCACACAAAAAAAATGCCAACATCTTCTTTCTCATTTCCGTCCTCCTTCCAGCTTTTATTACTAGTCAATCTCTTCTATAAAAGAATAGACGAGTTTCTTGTCATAAAGTTCTCATCCATTTCCACTCTAATTGCATTGTATAATTTTTTTCCAAGAAGCACAATCTAAACTAAAAATATTTTTTAACCGGAAAGGAAAATCTTATGCGAAAAATTATTTCCTTGAATTATAATTGGCTCTTTACCAAGACACCCTATGCCGACCTGTCGGAAAAGGACACCAGCTGGCACACGGTCTCCCTGCCCCACACATGGAATGCCGTGGACGGAGCTGACGGCAGCGGGGACTATTACCGCGGGGAATGCTGCTACAAAACCTCACTGAATCCCGCTGCGCTTCTTGCGGGCACCCCTTGGAGCAACTGCCGCCATGTGGGTGCTTCCTGTAATTCCTGTCATTCGAAGGAGGATGCCGCATCAGACGATACACCCCATTCTTCCAGTCTGCATCCTTTTCATGCCGTCCTTCGCATCCCTGCCCTCTCCCTGCGTGGCAGCTTCTATGTGAATGGCAAAGAATCAGGCTCCCACGAGGGCGGATACTCTGCTTTCACCGTGGATATCACACAGGAATTTCGCCAGGCGCGCAGATCCGGAGACGATCTGGAGCTCATCATCAGCGCCGACAACAGCCATCACAGTAATATTTATCCCCAGACTGCGGATTTTACTTTCTATGGCGGCCTCTATCGAGGTGTTGAGCTTCTTATTTTACCGGATTTTCATTTTGAGGCAGGATTCCATGCCTCCAAAGGACTGGCCGTCACCTGTGAACTCATGGAGGAATCGGAACATGCCATGCTTCACCTGAACAGCTGGGTCAACAAAGCCACTCCCGACTATACCATCCGCTACCAGATTGTGGACAGGGATGGAAATATCGTCGCCGAGTGCTGGCGTCCCGCAGCGGAGCCAAAGGCGGATATTCTATTTCCCCATCCCCATCTGTGGCAAGGGGTGGACGACCCTTACCTCTACCGCTGCAGTGCCACCTTGGTCTATCGCAACGAATTGGTGGACCAGGTGTCCACCACCTTCGGCATCCGGGAATTTTATGTGGATTCTGAAAAAGGATTCTTCCTGAACAAAAAGCCCATGATGTTACGGGGTGTATCCCGCCATCAGGACTGGCTTTATGAGGGCTATGCATTGACTAGGGAACAACATTTCAGGGATGCGGAGTTGATTCAGGAGATCGGCGCCAACACGGTGCGGCTCGCCCACTATCAACACAGCGAGGATTTCTATGACGCCTGCGACGAATTTGGCTTTATCGTGTGGGCGGAGATTCCCTATATCAGCATTCAGAGCGACGACCCTGACGCCCATAAGAACTGCCGCCAGCAAATGATGGATTTGGTTTACCAGAACTACAACCACCCTTCCATCTGTTTCTGGGGTCTGTCCAACGAGATCACCATCGGCGGGGAAAGACAAAAGCTTGTGGAAAATCATAAAGATTTGAATGCCTTGGTGAAACAGATTGACCCGAGCCGCCTTACCACCATGGCTCACGTGACCATGCTGCCCATGGATTCTCCCCTCCACGGGATCACGGATGTGGAAAGCTATAATCATTACTTTGGATGGTATGGTGGAAGCTATGATTACAATGAGAAATGGCTGGATGAATTTCATGAAAAATATCCCGAAATATGTCTCGGACTCTCGGAATACGGTGCCGAAGGTATCATCACCTACCAGCCTGATACCGCCAGATGCAGAGATTATTCCGAGCGATATCAGGCCGAATACCATGAGCATATGGCGAAAATCCTCATGGAGCGCCCCTATCTGTGGAGCACCCATGTGTGGAATATGTTTGATTTTGGCTGTGCCGCAAGAGACGAGGGCGGCGTGGCGGGCCGTAACAACAAAGGCTTAGTGACGATGGACCGCCAGATTAAGAAGGAAGCCTTTTTTGTGTACAAAGCCTATTGGAGTAAGGAGCCCTTTGTCTACCTGTGCGGCAGAAGGTATGCACGCCGCGCGAGCGAAACCACGCAGATCAAAGTTTACTCCAACCAATCCCAAGTAAGCCTGTATGTGAACGGCGAGCTTTTTACCACCTCAGTGGGCAGCAAAGTCTTTCTATTCGAAGATGTCCCTTTAGAAGAGGGCTTTAATTACCTCACTGCCGTGGCAGGAGGCACGGGCAATGCAGAGGTCAGCGACACGATCACCTTGGAGCGGGTGGATGAAAAACCCGCCATCTACACTTTGCCGGAGGAGGAAGGCGCAGAAGATGGCGTCACCAACTGGTTTGACAAGATAGAGACCGTAGCAAGTGACGCTCCCATGGAATACTCCGACACACATTACTCCGTCTACGACAAGATCAATGATATCCTCGCCAACGAGGAGGCGTATCAAATCCTCTCCGCCTCCCTCTCCTCCATGAGCGGCATGAAGCTGAAAAAAGGTATGCTCGCGATGATGGGAGAGAAAACCCTGATGGAAATGACGGAAACACTGCGCTCCATGGGTAATCCTGCGGGCTCCTCCGAAAACGCATCCGGGGGCTCCCGCAGGATTCCGGAAAATGCCCTGCAGATCATTAATTCAGAGCTAAATAAAATACAAAAACACCTTTAATCCTCCGGTGAATTGCACAGCCATCCCACCAGCACGATACACTCGTGGGCAATCAGGGGAAAGGCCGCCAAGCCCGCTAAGAGCAGCCACTCTTCTGCGGAGAGCCATGCCGTGCCAAACGCGTTTACCAAGAATGGGATTTTGGTCACTGCAAATTGCAGGGCCAGTCCCACGGCGGCGGCAATCAGCATCAGCTTGTTCTCCCTGTGGTTCATGCGAAATACAGAGCGGGTTACATCCCGCATTCCCACGGCATGGAACAGCTGTGACATACCAAGCACCGTGAACGCGTATGTCTGCGACTTAGTCAGGATTCCGCTGTTTCCCAGCATTTCACGGATACCGTTTAGGTCGAGTCCCCTGCCTGTCGCCTGCAAAGCCGAACAAGGCAGCAGCAGGAACGCCATTAGGCTGATCCCGGCGATCAGTAGACCGTAAAAAAGGGTACACGCCAGACCTCCCCTGGCAAACAGGCTTTCCCCCGATTGTCTGGGATTTTGCTCCATCAAGCTTTTCCCATCATTTTTGTCCACCCCCAACGCCAGCGCCGGCAGAGAGTCCGTGATGAGGTTGACCCACAGGATATGACTGGATTTTAACGGGGAAGCCATACCCAGCAGCACTGCCGTGAACATAGTGAGAATCTCACCCATATTGGACGAGAGCAGAAAGATCACTGATTTTCGTATATTCTCATATACACCCCGCCCCTCTTCAATGGCTTTTTCTATGGTGGCAAAATTATCGTCCGCCAGTATCATATCCGATGCCTGTTTCGCCACATCCGTGCCGTTTTTTCCCATGGCAATTCCAATATCCGCGCTTTTCAGGGAAGGAGCGTCATTCACACCGTCTCCGGTCATCGCCACGATATCTCCGGATTCCTTGAACCCTTTTACAATGCGCACCTTCTGGGCGGGGGACACTCTGGCAAACACCGTGATATCCCTGCTTTTCAGCTGTTCTGAAAGTTCCTTTGCATCCAGCCGCTGAAGCTGTTCCCCTGTCATACACTGGGTCATCCGCCCGGCGATCCCCAACTGCCTGGCAATGGCAAAAGCCGTCTCCACATGGTCTCCCGTGATCATCACGGTCTTGACTCCCGCCCGCCTGAAAGTCTCCACCGCCTCCACCGCCTCCGGACGAACGGGATCACGCATCCCCACCAAGCCCAGAAAAGTCAGCCGCTCCTCCTTGGGCTCCCCTGTCCCGCGGTACATGGCCACCGCCAACGTCCGAAGTGCCTCGGCAGACAGCTTCTCTAAAACTTTCTCCACCTCTCTCTTTCGCGCGGGAGTCAGCCGTTCCTCTCTGCCGTGGGTCTTGATATATGTACATTTGTTCAGTACGATATCCGGCGCTCCCTTGGTGTAACTTACCCGTTTTCCCCGGATATCCTCGTGAAGTGTTGTCATCATCTTCCGTTCAGAATCAAAGGGCAGCTCTCCTATCCTTGGCATCTGCTGCTCGAGATCCGTCTTTTCAAACCCATATTTTCCAGCATAATCCAACAGTGCAAGTTCTGTGGGATCCCCTAACCGTCCACAGGCTACTGCGTCATTACATAATACCATTCCCCGCAGGAAGTCCTCCGAAGGATTCTCGTCCGTTAATAGGATTCCTTTGCCCGCCTCAAAACACATCTCCACTGTCATGCGATTTTGAGTCAGTGTTCCGGTCTTGTCCGAACATACCACATTTACCGCCCCTAATGTCTCCACAGACGGAAGCCTGCGGATGATGGCGTTGGCCTTTACCATTCTGGTCACCGACAATGCAAGACAGATGGTCACAACGGCCGGCAGCCCCTCCGGCACCGCCGCCACCGCCAGCGAGATAGCCACCAAAAGCATCTCCATGATACCCCGGTGCTGACACATGGCAAGCAGGAACAGCCCGCCACACAAAAGCAAGGACAGAATACTCAACACCTTCCCCAAATCTCCCAGACGCCTCTGCAGCGGTGTCAGCTCCTCGCCGCCCTCCGATATCATGGAAGCAATCTGCCCAATCTGGGTCTGCATCCCCGTGGCAACCACAATCCCCTCCCCGTGGCCACCGGTGACGATCGTGGACATAAATGCCATATTATGCCTGTCCCCCAGCGGTATCTCCTCCTCTGGCTGACCTGTCGAACCACTCTCCCCCGTCATATTCCCCGGCTGATAATCCGCCATCTTGTCCACCGGAAGATTTTCACCGGTAAGCGCGGACTCTTCAATCTTCAGATTGACTGTGTGTGTCAGTTCCAGATCCGCCGGCACCTGCCCCCCTGCCTCCAGACATACCAAGTCCCCGACCACCAGCTCGGAGGCTGCAATCTCTTTCTTACTGCCGTCCCTCACCACAATCGCGTGGGGACTGGTAAGCTTGCGCAGGGCTTCCAATGCCTTTCTTGCCTTGCCCTCCTGCACCATTCCCACAAAGGCATTGACAAACACCACCACCCCGATAATCGCCGCATCCGCAACCTCTTTTAAAAGAAAAGAAATGACAGCCGCCCCCAGAAGCACATAGATCAAGGGATCATTCAACTGCGCCAGAAAAGTTTCCAACGCCGTCCTGCTGCGGGCAGCCTGCAGCTCGTTTTTGCCCTCTATCATAAGCTTCTCCGCTGCCTGTTCTGAACTTAATCCCTGATAATCAGCCTTGTGTGAATAGTTATCCATCGCCAATCCCCTTTCCTGGTATGTCATGCCATATTACGTATTGTGTTTGCTTTGGTTGATGTACTAGCATCATATGCCCTCGGAGGGACAAGTATGCATAGCCAGAATGGTATGGCTTTGGGACGAAACAGTTCAGCCCTCACATTCATAAAAGCGTCTGCTTCGCATCCGTCGCCGCTATGCGGCTCACCTTTTATTTCATATGAGGGCGCTCCGCTCATGAAATAATTTATAATCAGTGCTTTGTGTGCAAGCACCCACGCACAGCTTATAAATCATTTCATGGCTGAACTGTTTGGGACAATACATTTTTTATTTAGTGGTAGAAAAAAATGATTTTTTATGGTATTATGTAAGAAATCGGATATTCTATAAGCAGGAGGTAGCTTTATGTTTGGCAGCAAAGCGGAGAAAGCATTACCCAACAACGATAATATGATTTTGATAGAATGGATGGACAAGGCGATTGCCGGTGACTTCACCCTGGTGGATACCAGCCAATTTCAGGATGCCGGAGTAGCCGAGAAGTATAATCAGGTATTACAGTCCTTTGTGAAATTGAACAATAACTTTGTCATGAAGCTCAACGATGCCATGACCCTCGTGGGTGACAGCAGCTGCGTGAAATCCATGATTGAACAGCTCAATTCGCAGACCACTGCCATCAATGATATACAGGGTTCCAGCCAAGAGCTTGGGACTTCCATTCAGAACATTCAGGACGCCGTCTACAACATTCAGGAACAGACGCACGCCGTTATGCAAGACGCCGACTCCTGCGTGAAGGACATGAATTCCAGCATTCGCACTGTGGATGCCTCCGTTTCCAGCGTCCTTAATATTAATGAGCAAATTGCTGATTTCCAGGCGAAAGCTGCCAAGATTAACGAGATTATTGATATTGTCAAAAAAGTTGCCAGCAAGAGCGGCCTGTTGGCTCTCAATGCCTCCATTGAGGCCGCAAGAGCGGGGGAAGCAGGCAAGGGCTTTGCCGTGGTTGCCAATCAGGTCAAAGAGCTCTCCGCCAACACCACCCAATCTGCCGAGGATGCCATGCTTTATGTGCGTGAACTGTTAGACGGAATTTCCAGCCTTGCGGAATCCATCAACGCCACCGCTGCCCAGCTGACCTCCGGAAATACCAATATTCACCACTCTTTGGAGAGTCTGGAGCATATGAATGAGAATATGAAGCTTATGAGCTCTGAGATTGATCAGATTTATGGGGAAATCAACACCCAGTCCGGTCTGACGGAATCCTTTGTGGCATCCATTGACACGATCGCCGCAAGCTATGAGGATTTGTCCAAGGGTTGTGTGAGCACTGGCGCACACATGTTTAAGAGTTCCCGTGTCATCGACAACCTGCGCTCCGACGTGGCAAGACGGCGCGCAAAGCTTTACACACAAGATTGGCTCTCTGTCTACAAGATTGACCATCTGATCTTTACCTGGCGCGTGTACAACAATTTGGCTGATTTTGAACATTTGCTGGTGACTCAGGTCAACAATCCCACCAGCTGTAAGTTTGGCAAATGGTACACCTCACAGACTGACCCCCGCATCACGGGCTCCGCAGCCTTTAAAGATGCAGTCAAATACCACAATGAGCTCCATGCCCACGGCACGGACTCCTGGAATGCCAAGGAGGAAGGGAACCGCGCGGAGGCCGTCCGCCACTTCCAGATGGTGTATGATACTTATCCTAAGTTCTCAAAGGCATTGGAGGATTTGAAGAAGGTGATTGCCTCCACGGGGGATACCGGATTCTCCAAAATTGAAGATATTTGACGGAACGTTGAATCGTATATGAAATAAAATCCGGTATCATCTGAAAATGATACCGGATTAATTTTTACTCTTATTCTATCAATAGCACATCCTCCATCCCCTCTCTGTTATGCAGGGGATTGTCCTTGCACACCACCACATCCAACCATGGAAGCCCCTTGAGCGGCGACAGGTCAGTGATATAATTATCCGACACGTCCAGATAATTCAACTCAGCCATACCGGACAAAAACGACACATCCTCCAACTCATGTCCGGGAATATACAACATACGTAAATTCGGAAAATATTCAAAAAATTCCGGAATATCCTGCAAGGCAATCTTCTTATCACTGTCCTGACCCCAATAATCCCAGCTGCCGTCTTCCAGCAGCTTACGCAATTTCGTCCCCGTCATATCCAACTCTTCCACCAAGAGACAGGGAGTCATTTTGCTCACATCCAAACCGACCTCCGCATCGTTCAGATACACCCATTTTATGGTGGGCACTTGGAAGATGACGCTGATATCATCCCACACAAAACTATCCGTCAAATCAATGGTCTCCAGGCTGGACATTTTATAAATCTCATCCAGGAATCCGTCATAGACGGACATATCAATCAAATTCAGCTGTTTCAGATTGGTGAGAGACGCCAAGAAGGCTCCGTCCCCGCTGCCTGCATCCTCAATGGTCAATTCCTCCAATTGGGTCAGCTTCGCCAGATTTTCAAATCTGTCATAATTGCCCAGATGCAGGTACTTTAATTGTTTCAGTCCTGACAAATCCGGCGCCTGCATAGGCACATCAAACTTATAGTTCACAAACAGCTCCAATTCCTCCAGCTCGGTGCATTGGAGCACCACACTGTAATCATCCACCCCGTAATTGCGCTCCAATCTCAACGTCTTCAAGGTGTCCGCGCAGTCCTCTATGGCATCCAGGTGCTTCAAATCCGTGCCAATCAAATCCAACTCTATCAGCTGATCCATCTCCCGCACGAATCCGATATCCCGAAGCTTGCCGGACTCTATGCCAAGCACCTCCAACTGCGGCATATCATAGAGCTCCTCATAGTCCTGCAATCTCTCCGCATCCGTCAGAATCAGCTCCTTAAGGGACTGCAGCTTAGAGATTCCCTTTATGCTTTCCACATAGTCAGCGTCTATTGTCAGATGCTCCAAGCTCTCAAATTGTTCAATTCCCTCAAGCCCGCCATCAATCAGATCGCTCTCGGCCTGCACCCACATCAGCTTTGAGACATCCATAGCCCTTGCAATCGCTGGAAGAGGCGAACCACAGCGAAGGAATCTCAACTCAGTCAGATTACTCCAATCCGTCCTCCAGTCCAGCTCTTCCTCCATCAACAGACAGGTTAGCCCGGAAAAATAATTCAAATCTCCGACCCTAAGACGTTGATTCTCAGGGATATAAGTTGCGCCGCTGCCGTCCTCAAGTATGTAATACACCGCAGTAGTCCCACTTTCTCCCAACTCATAGAATTCCAAATAGGCAATACTCTCTATCTCCTCCTGCGTGACTCTGTCCAGGCTTTTGTCAAAGATTGCCTCCACCAGCTCAGTCAACATCCCATCCTCGGGTCTTGATACCACCTGCCTGTCAGCATCCGCATTCGCCACACCATTGGAGCCGGATCCCCGCTTTCCTCCGCCTCCACTTCCGCTCTTCACCTGCGAATCAGCTGTCGGTTCCTCATAGGTGCTAAGCAGATACACCCCGCCTGCCACCATCGCTCCAATCAAAGCCACAATCACTACAATCGCCACCATAACAACCACGCCGATCACCGTGCTATCATTATTTGTGCGGGAACCGCCCTGCGTGCCATACTGATTACTCGTCTGCCCCTGCGAAGCATCTGTGTTATATGGATTGCGGTATCCACAATCCGGACAGGTAGGGCAGCCTGCTACCATCACCAATTTTCTGCTACAAAGCGGACATCTGTCCTGATCTCGACTCATTTCTCTTCCCCCTCATTCATGTATTTCAATCTTTCACATTCTATGACTCCCGCAATAAAAGTTTCGTGTACTCCTCCCGGGGATTTGCAAACACGTCCTCCGTCCGCCCCTGCTCAATGATTCTTCCATCCTTCATGACCATGATGCGATCGCTCATTCGATACACCACATTGATATCGTGGGAGATAAAGAGGTATGCCACCCCCATCTCCTCCTGAAGCTTTTTCATCAACTCCATGATCTGGGCCTGCAGGGTCACGTCCAACGCCGACACGGGCTCATCCGCTATCACAAGCCCCGGTCTGGTGATCAGCGCCTGCCCGATACTGATCCGTTGTCTCTGTCCGCCGGAAAGCTGAGAGGGTGTCCTGTGCAGATAGCTCTCATCCAGCCCGATCTTCTTCAACATATCACAAGCCGCCTCCTGCATATCCCGCTTTGACATCTGCAGGGACTTATCCAGCCTCCCTGCCGCCCGCAAGGGCTCCTCCAAAAGCCATCCCACTGTCTTGCAGGGATTTAGGCTGCTGTACGGGTCTTGGAAAATCATCTGTGGTCTTGCAGAAAAATGGCTTACTGTGCCCTCTATCTCCTTATTCATGCCCAGTATCGCCTTGGAGAGAGAGCTTTTGCCGCAGCCGCTCTCACCCACCAAACCCAGCACTTCGCCCTGATAAAGCTTAAAATCCGCGTTAAAAACCACACAGTGCTTCTTCGCCCTTCCAAAGAGATTGTTTGTCCCCTCCCGATAATACACATTCAAGTCATGCACCTCCACCACGGGAGAAGTGCGCTTTTCACTGCCTTGATGGCCGTCCGCTTCGCTGCATTTACGTTTTATCCGCGAGGGAACCGCCTGAATCAGCTTTTTCGTGTATTCCTCCCGGGGATTCGCAAAAATCTCTTCCGTGGGGCCGATTTCCACCACCCGCCCGTCCTTCATCACCGCAACCCTATGACAGATCCGCCTTGCCAGATTCAGGTCATGGGTAATAAAGAGCATGGCGTTTTTCTCTTTCGCGTTAATCTCCCTGAGGAGAGCGATAATCTGATTCTGAATCGTGACGTCCAGCGCCGTGGTGGGCTCGTCCGCAATGATCAGATCCGGATGCAGAATCACTGCCATGGCAATCATCACCCGCTGCCGCATGCCGCCTGAGAGCTGGTGCGGATAACAGTCATAAAGCTGCTCCCCGTCCCGAAGTCCCACGTCAGCGAAGCTCTCCAAAACCCTCGCCCGACGCTCGGCTGCCGTCAAATCCGTATGGAGTTTCAGCATCTCCTCCACCTGTATTCCCACCCGTTTTGTGGGATTTAAGGAAGTCATAGGCTCCTGAAAAATCATGGACATCCGCTCTCCCTGATACCTGCGATACAATGCCCTGTCCTTCGCCTGTCCCGCCTCCGCCAGCACGACCTCATCAAAGAGCACCCGCCCCGAGGTGATGTCGGCATCCCGAGCCTCCAATCCCATCAGCGTCAATGCCGTCACGGATTTGCCCGACCCGGACTCTCCCACCACTCCTAAGATTTCTCCCTTTGCGAGCTCTATATTCACATTTTGCACAGCCTTCGTGTCGCCAAAGGCCACAGACAGATTCTCGATTTTAATCATGCTTACACCCTCTGTTCTAGTTCTTACCCTCCATCTGTCGGATGCCCTCGCTCAACAGAGAAAATCCCAATACAATCCACACAATACTCAAACCCGGCGCCAAAGCATACCATGGTGCTTTCATCAGATATCCCTGCGCGTCTGAAAGCATATTGCCAAGGCTTGCGTCAGGGGGGAGCACACCAATCCCCAGATAACTCATCCCCGACTCCGCTAAAATGCCATTGTTGAATCCTATCATCACAGAGACCCAGAAAGTAGAGAAAATATTAGGCAGTATGTGGACAAACAATATCCGCATTCTGCCCACCCCCATCAGTCGCGCCCTGTCAATATAATCCGCATCCCGAAGCCTTATAAACTCACTCCGCACGATACGCACAAAACTGGGGGTAAACACAATCCCCAGGGACAAGATCAGATTATGCCTGCCGCTCCCCAGGAGACTGATCATCACCAGCGCCAGCAGGATGCTTGGAAACCCGTTCACCGCGTCCGTAAACCGCATGACAATCTCGTCCAAAAGTCCGCCAAAATATCCCGTCAGCGCGCCAATGACAATTCCCAGCGTCCCCGACATGAGCACCACGAGACCACTGATCAGTATCGTGGTTCCCGCCCCCTTCATCACCCGGGAGAAGATATCCCTGCCAAAATTGTCCGTGCCGAATAAATGGCGCAGCGACGGCGGGGCAAATCTCTCTGTCGCGGACATAGCCGTGGTGCTGTAAGGTGTCCAAAATACACCTACGATCGCCACAAGCAGCGCCATTCCGGTCATGAAAAGTCCTACCATGAGGTAGAGATTTCGTCCATGCAGTTTTCCCTTGCGTGTATCTATTTCCTTTTGTCGTACCATATCTGCATCTTTCCAGTAACAATTTTTAACAATAATCTTATTTATGACTGATTCTTGGGTCAATCATCCGATAGAGAATATCCACCAGAAAATAAACAATAATCACCACCGCCGTGATATACAAAACCAAAATCTCCACCACAGGCAAATCCCTTGTGGAAATAGAGCTGATCAATAACCGCCCCACGCCGGGAAGTCCGAACACCTGCTCCACAACGATACTTCCTGCCACAATCTCAGCAATAATCATTCCAAGAAATGTCACAACCGGCATCAATGCGTTGCGCAGCACATGTCCGTACATCACCCTTTGCTCCGTGCAGCCCTTGCTCCGGGCAGTACGCACATAATCCGCACCAAGCTCCGTGAGCATGGAATTGCGCAGAAAACGTGCGGTCATAGCTATCTTAGGGATTGCAACAGACATTGCCGGAAAGACCAGATATGCCAGAAATCCCCAAAAGTCCTTCTGATAACTCACATAACCGCCAGGGGTAAACCACCTGAGAACCATGCCGAATAAATAGGTCACCAGAATCCCCAGGAAAAAAGAAGGCACAGCCATTGTTGTCTGTGTCAGCACATTCATCACCGCATCCAGGATATGACTCCGGCTCCTTGCCCACAGCACTCCCAAAGGGATTGCCACCACCACGATCATAAGCACGGCAAGAAGGGCCAGCCATAGCGTTACAGGGAGCTTGTCCCCGATTAACTCCGTCACGGGCATCATCTCGTTCATAGACTTGGAATAGCGGTAACTGCGCCCCAAGTCTCCCTTAAGTACATTGGTGATCCAGTTGATATATCTCACCATAGGCGGATCGTTGAAACCAAGCTCCTCCCGCAGCTGTGCCTCCCGTTCAGGGGTAGCCTCCGTCCCTAGAATAGAGCGCACCACGTCCCCCGGAATCACCTGAAAAGCGAGAAACGCGGCCACGGATACCATGAACAATGTAATAATGAGAGTGATTAATTTCTTACCAAGGTATCTCATGACCGCATCTCCTTTCATAATATAACACCGTTTCGCAATTACCTCATCCGACTGCATATCAGTCTGTATAACGGACTACGCTCATATCCTGCACATAGACGGGATAGAAGGTGTAGCCTGTCAGTTTGGGGCTGACCGCCACGGTGATCGGCGGCACCGAAAGGAATGCCGTGCCCGCATCCTGTGCAAGCATTGTCTGCAATTCCTTGTAGTATACGGCTTTTTCAGCCAGATCCAGACTTGCAGCCGCCTTCAGGTAGGTTTCATCATATGCGGAGTTGGCATAGTTGATGAAGTTCTTGGAGGACTCTGTCTGGAATCTGTTCAACAGATATCCGGGCGTCTGGTCGCAGGTAATACCGCTGATGGTAGCCTGATACTTTCTGCCATTATAGACATCCTCCAACCATGTACCCCATTCCACGGGAACTATCGTGGCATTGATTCCCGCACTCTTTAGCTGCTCCGCCACAACCTCCGCGGTCTGCATATGCACCTCGTAATTGGAGGGCACTTTAATCTCAAGATCAATGCCGTCAGAATAACCCGCCTCAGCCAAAAGCTCCTTCGCTTTCTCCACATTCGCGCCCGTGCCGTAGACATCATTTAAATCCTCGTAGAAATCCTGTAATGTGGGCAGCATGGCAGAGCTGATGATCGCCCCATCCCCACCGAATACATACTCATTCACAGAATCCTTATCCAAAGCATAATTGATCGCCTGCCGTACCCGCACATCACTCAGGGTCTCGTCCGCATTGTTCAAGAATAGTGCCTGCACCACATTGGAGGGTGCTGCCAACACCTGAAAACTGCCTTCCAGTTCCGTCGCCTGGGAATCTGTCATATAGGGGTAAATGTCAATGGAGCCGCCCTGCAAATCCAAAAGCGCTGTGTCAGGGCTGTTCACAATCTTAAAATTCACCTCATCCAGATAGGGGAGACCCTTCTGCCAATAATCCGGATTCTTAGCCACTACAATCCCTTCCTGGGGTGTGTAGGAAACAAAAGAAAACGGTCCCGTGCCAATGGGTGCGCTCTCCGCATCCTCCCCACTTCCCGCGGGAATGATAGCCGCCGTGAAGCTGTAAATCAGCTCCAGATTCGCACTGCCCACTGTCACCTGAACCGTTTTGTTATCCAAAATATCTACACTTTTGATACCGCCTCTCTCGGCGCTCAAAGTGGAAATGAGTGCAGTGCCGTCCAGAATCCCCGCTACACGCTCCAGCGAATACTTGACGTCCTCCGCAGTCACGTCATTGCCGTTATGGAACTTCACACCGTCTCTCAAAGTGAAGGTGTATACCAATCCATCCTCGGAAATGCTGTAACCGTCAGCCACCGCATTCATCAAATTGCCTTCTGGGTCAGGCTTTACAAGCCCTTCAAAAATGTTAAATAGGATTTCCTTAGTTCCTGCCGCAGTTGCTTTGTGTGGGTCAAGACTATCAATATCCTGTTGTATTCCTACAACAACAGAGGACTTATCCTCCGAAGACTCTCCTGTACTGCCTGCGCATCCGCCCAGTGCAGTCATTATCAGAAGTGCCACCATGAAGTAAACATGAATCTGCTTTTTCATTTACTCAACTTCTCCTCTTCGTCAAATAGGCCTCTCATTATTCTATTGTCACCATCATTTTACCACACTAACCGCTTATTGCAAGTTTTTTATCAGATACATTAACAGGTGTTTACCTGTTCTGTAAAATCTCCCTGAGCAGCTTATAGAGCTTATCCACCTCCACTGGCTTGGACAAATGCCCGTTCATACCACATTCCACGGATTTCTTCAAGTCATCGTCAAATGCATTGGCGGACATGGCGATGATCGGAATCGTCCGACAGTCCTCCCTCTCCATCGCCCGAATCGCCCGGGTCGCGTCCAGACCGTTCATGACAGGCATCAGAATATCCATCAAAACCACATCATAGGTACCGGGCGCCGTGGACTTGATCCGCTCCACCGCCTGCTGCCCGTCATAGACACAATCCACGCTAAATCCGTACTCCTCCAGCAGACATTGAGCAACCTCTATATTGAGCTCATTGTCCTCCACCAGCAGCACATGATAATTTTCAAAGGAAAAATCATCTTCCTCCTTTGCATTTCCGGATTCCTCATGCCCCTGTTCCAGCGCAATCTCAAAGCTAAAGCAGCTCCCCTTCCCAGGCTCGCTCTCCAGCTCAATGGTGCTGCCCATCATTTGCACAAGGCGGCTGCTGATGGAAAGCCCCAAACCTGTGCCCTGCTGCTTGGATACCGAGCTGGCGTCCCTGGCCTGCTCAAAGGAGCGGAAAACTCTTTTCTGATCTTCCTTGCTGATTCCAACGCCATTGTCCTGCACCGCAAAATAAACCTTGATCAGCCCGTTCTCCGTCCCCCTCTCCTGCACGGTGAGAACGATTTCTCCCTCCTTGTCGGTGAATTTCACGGCATTTCCCATCAGATTGATCAATACCTGACTGATTCTCATTCTGTCCGCCACAAACCACACATGACTAAGCTCCACATTTTGCACGAGACGGATCTGCTTTGCCTCCGCCTGTGGACGCACCAGCTCTCCTACCGTATCCAACATCTCCCGCAGATTAAAATCCTCCGCCTCAAGATGCATCTTGCCGCTTTCTATCTTGGACATATCCAAGATATCATTGATCAGCCCCAAAAGATATTTGGAGGAATCCTGAACCTTATTCAGACAATCCAACATCCGCTCCCTGCTCTGATCTTTCTGCAGGGCAATCGTCGTCATACCGATGATACCGTTCATAGGAGTGCGGATCTCATGGCTCATGCGGGAGAGGAAGTCCGACTTCGCCTTGCTCGCCAGATCGTGCTGCTGCTGAATAATCTGGCTCTGAATGACACTCCGGACCTCCGCCAGCTTTTGCAGCTCCTCGCTGTTGTGGGACAGCCCGGAGTCTGTGCCAAGGATAGTGATATTCCCCATGTAGCTGCCATTGCCAAACATGGGAAGCACCAGACCCTGCTGCCCCTCCGTGATATTCAGGAACTTTTGCAGCATGGTCTTCCTGCTGTCCTTGACAGTAAAGGAACGAACCTGCCCCTCTCCGATCCAATCCTGAAATTCCTCCAACTCTTTGTCGGTATATTGGTTCACGATCTCCGTCAGCGACTTTGCATCGCTATGCCACTGATGCTCCAGATAATTTGAACGAAAATCCTGTTGGATAATCGTGATGAGCGCATCCGTCGCACCGTACTGATAGCCGATTTTCCGGAGAATCAAGAGCATCTGTGCCTGTAGATTCTCGCCCTTTCCAAACAGATTCAATGCCAATGATGCAAGATTCACATCCTCACCATAATCGTTTGAGAGCGGTCTGCTGCCCTTTATCTTGGGCAGGGTCTTTTCCTGCTTAGAAGGGATATCCTCATAGAAACACCAACACCCCGCTGCATTCTCCTTCGCCATGGTTTGTGCAAGCTTTGCCATCTGGATCAGCTTTGTGCTGCCTGTGCCCTCCGTGGCAGTCACCAGCCCGGCGCGCACGTGCAATCGGAGCACATCCTTGTCAAACATCCCGCGCAGCCTGCCAAACAACTCCTGCATGAACAGTTCTGCCTGATCCCTTTGCTGGTTCTCAAGCCAGATGACAAACTCATCACCACTAAAACGAATGGAGATAATCTGGGATGCATTTTTCTCCGTCAGCTTCTGGCAGCATTTCCTGATAATATGCGCCAGCTCCTCCAGAACCATATCCCCGAACACAATACCATTCTTCTCATTCAACTCCCTGAGCTTATCCAAAAGCAGATGGATCATAATGCCTTGGGGATGCATAGCGCGGCTCCTCTCCAAACGTTCCACCCCTGCATCATACACATAGAAACCGGTGACGCTGTCTCTCTCCAGCTTGCTCTTGCGCCTCGCCTCCCGCTCCTTCTGTTCTTGGATATTGCGCAGCCCGCCCACGATCTTTGAGCGGTTTCCCTCCGCATCGTCAACCACCTGTCCGTACAGCCCGTACCACAGGAATTCCTCCTGCCCCGGGAACTTGATCCTGAATTCCTTGTAAATTTCGTCGGATGCATTAGAAATGATATCCTCCAGAATCGCCCGGTCTTCATAATACACAATGTCCATCCGAAAAACGCTTTCTCCACATTTCCAAGTCCCGTTCAATGTCGGATGATTCACGATATCCAGCATCCTGGTCTCAAAATCATAAGTAAAGAACGTGTCGCTGGTGCTCTCAAGCGCCACACGATAGCGTTCCTTCTCCTCCCTGAGGATCCCTTCCGACTCCTTCTGCCTTGCCATCAGATCCTGTATCACGTAATACAGCCCATCAATCTCCAAGATATTCGTGGTTTGGAAATTCTTTAACCCCGCACTGCCTCCATCGATGCACTGAATCAGATTCTTGATAGGTCTCGTAAGATGCAGTACAATAAAATAGATACCGACTACCCCAAAGACCAGTCCCGCCAAAATGGCAATCCCTATCCACATATAGAGCCGGTGTCCCATGCCAAAGAGCCCGTCCTCTGTATCCAAACCCACCAGCACCCAGTCCACGTTCTCATAGGGTGCAAAGCTGTCATACAGCTTCAAAGGACTCTTTACCGCATAGATATTCTGGGTGCCCAGCCGAACATCCTTCACCTCGTACAGGGTGTCATAATCTGTGTCTTTCAATTCAAAAGAATTCCTGTCTGCAATGACTCTGTTGTATAACACGCCCTTGCCCAAAAGCGCCGTACAGCTCCCGTCCTCCCTGCTAAGCGCCAGCAGATAACCCGACCTGTCATTGTCATTCAACCCCGACACAGGAAAATAATCATAGAGAAATCTGCTGGAAATCTCTATCCCCAGCACTCCATAGACCTTTCCCCGATACCGCAAGGGAACCGAATAGGTAATCATCTCATGAGAATCATTGATGTTGTCCTCAAGGATAAAAGGCTCCGACCAGTAGCCCAGATTTACCGTCTGTGCAGTAGGGTATTGGACACCCGCACGCCATGGCTCATAAAAGAAATTATCCGCCGCTCTCTGCCCCTGCCCTGCCATATGAAAAGAAGTAGTCCATGTGTTATCCAAGGGCACGCTAAAACTTCTGGAAAGCTCCTTGCTCCCCCGCTCAAATAACAAATCCGTATTGTTTGTGGTGTTCACCCTGGGGTCGGAATCCCGCACAAAAAACCCCTCATAATCCGCTGCCGAAGCCATATCCTCCCCTGTCAGGATCACAAAAATTCCCGTGGATTGTGTCCCCTGCAGATTATGCATACATTCCGGCAGCAGCGTGGCGAGAAATTCCCGCTTGCTGTCATCGGAATCCATCATTTGCTTCAAGGTCATCTGATGCTCCCGAAGATATTCAGCCAGTAACTCCTCCAACGCGTTCTCCTGCGCACAGACAGCCGTACAACGCTGTATCAGGGCGTTCTCCAGAATCACCTTCTGATTCTCCACGATTCTGGACATCATACCGACGGAATAATTTTGAATCGTCTCAAAGGTCTGTTTGACAACAAGTGTCCCTAATGTGAGTAAGCTTTGCACAAGCATAATCGCAATCAATGGAACCAAAAACATTCTAAATATGGTGTATTTTTTTCTGTCTGTCGCCTTCTGTCTCATACCCACCCACTTCTTTCGCCCGCCTTGATCTGCCTATTTTCCAATGGCCTCATTCAGCGTGCGGACAAAATCGTCATACCATTTCTCAAAGGCCTCCTCCGTCATAAAAGGCGCACATGCCTCCTCCAGATTCATGCCCTGTGAGAGCCCCTCCTCCACAGTGGCTCTGTCAGCTGCCGCCTTGTCAGAGAGATTGTACTCCAATACCCTACGCGCCTGAGAACCATTGGCAAAGCTTTTGTTTGTATAGAATTTCATCTGTGACATATCTTCAAACACATGTGTAATACATGCATATGTTTTATCTGCTACCTCCATTCCCTGTTCCTCGATGACTCTATCCAGCATCTCAGAGTTGTTCGCCTCGTTCAATACAGGCAGATAACCAGAGGCACAGCCAAACTGCAGATTATTCTCCACCTGCGTAAACCATTTCAGGAACTCCACGGAAGCATACTCCCGCACCCTGTCGGACTTGCTGACCACCATGCCCGCGCCCTGCTGCACTGCGTAGTCCTCTCCTCCCTCCAAAATAGGGGCGGACATCACAATAAAATCTATCTCATAGCTTCCGTCCTCCAACTCCACCCTGTCAGGGAAATACATGGCGGATGCGGTAGAACCGGTGTAGGCAAGCATATCTCCCGTTTTGACATCATCCGAACGGAAGGAACCATACGCTCCAAAATATCCCTTTACAATCGGCACATAATAGTTATCCCAGAGACGCCGAATACTCTCTTTGGGCACGTTCAGAGTCACCTGACCGTTTTCCACTTGGAAAATCTCTATCCCCTGCTGGCGCATACCGATAATAAAATAATTCGCCATGGCATCCCGTCCATAGAACGCCTTGCCGTCATTGGGAATTTCAGGGGTCTGGGCATCCACCCATTCATAGTAAGCCTTTGCCGTGTCCGCGACACCCTCCATTGTCCGCAAATTCTCCAGGGAAGCGCCCGTCGCCTGTGCAAAGGGCTCCCAATCCGTCCTGTTGATCAGAAACACCTCCGTGGATTTGGCAACAGGAAAAATGCGCAGGCTCCCGTCAGCGGCAATGCGTCCCTCCTCCACATAGGCGTCCACATATTCCTCCAGCTCCTCCTCACTCATATACTCTGAAAGATTGGCCAGCGCCCCCGCGGTCTCCACCTCATAGGCGGTATCCGCATAGGAAGAGAAAATATCCGGCATCTCCTTTGCCCCCACATCACCTGCCAGGGAGGCCCTGACCGCCGACTCCAAATCAGAGACCGAGCCCTGACTGTAGCCCTGCACATAGATTCCCTTCTCCCTGCCAACCGTCTCGTTAAACTCCTCCACAAGAGCGTCAAATGCCACCTGTTGGGAACCGTTATAATAATGCCATACCGTGAGTGACACCGGGTTCTCCGGATCAAGGGGCGACTTGCTCCCGCCACAACCGCACAACAGCACCCCCAGCGAGAGAGCGGCCGCTCCCACCGTCAGACTCCTCCTACAAATTCTTCCTGCCTTCCATAACATCCCCATAACATTCTTTCCCTGCCTTACTATCATTGTTCCTGTATCACTCTTTTTGCCTCGTCACTGATTGCGGGCGGCACAGCACCCGGACGGGCAAGGAAATAACCCTGCAGCAGATCAACGCCCAACTCCAACGACTTTTGCAGCTCTGCCTCCGTCTCCAGCCCCTCCACGATCACCTTCATCTCTCTCTCGTGGGCATAATGGACAATGTTCTCCACAATATGCTGCTTATTCCGATCCTTGTCAATATCCCGCACAATCGTGATATCCACCTTCACGTACTTGGGCTCCAGCTCCAAAAGATTGATTTCACTGTTATAACCGCTGCCATAATCATCCAGCGCAAAGTTGCCGCTGAATCCCACCGCGTCCCTCTTCTGGCGCACCATATCCGGATCCATATGTTCGGCTTCCGTGATCTCCACCACGATCTTTGGCTGTATCTGCGCAAACTGCTCATGGAATTCCTGCTCTTCCTCCAATGTCATTCTCTCGTTGGCAATGGAATTGATAAACAAAAATGCATGATCCGCCACCTCGCAGCGCTCTAACAATTTCTGATAATCCCTAGAGGCACAGAACATTGTCATATATTCAATATCATGCATACAATCTTCCTCTTTGGCTATCTGCAGCACCGTCTCCGGCGAGCGCAGCGTAGGCAGATCCACCCGCATCAAGGCTTCATAGGCATAAACCTCACCCGTCCCCGCATCAAATATCGGCTGAAAATGATAGCTGACCTGCTTGTTCTCCAGCATCTGATGGAACTCCAGCCTGCTCTGGTTCTGGCGCATTTTCTCCTGATATGCCTCCAGGTTGAATTCCTTCAGCTGCCCCTTGGCAGAGCGTTTCACCTGATACATTGCAAAGTCCGCATACTTCATCAATTCGGACAAATCCCCGCTGTCCTGAGGATACCACGCCACACCGCCCGACGCGCTCAATCCCATATTGTCCCCGTTGGGCAGCACGAAGTTCACTTCCCCAATCGCACGGTACAAGCTCTGCAAATCCTGACGGATCTCCTCCTGTTCGTTATACCCGTAGAACAGCACGAGAAACTCGTCCCCCGCCATGCGTGCACATATGGTATTGTCCGGCGTGTTCTCCAGAAAACACTTTCCCGCTGTCTGAATATACAGATCACCAAAATTGTGCCCAAAGCGGTCATTGGTGGTCTTCAGATTATCCAAATCGATCATCAACAGTGCTGCCTGCTTTAAGAGATCCGGCCTTAGGAACATCTCGTCCGCTTCCCGTCGAAACCCTCGTCTCCCGTACAGCTTGGTCAACCCGTCACAGTCTCTCTCCCGTTCAATACGCTTCTTCTCAAGGGTGGATGTGGTGACATCCTCGATCACACCCACCAAACGCTTCCCATTCCTGGTACTCTCCGCGCGAATATAGCGGGTATCGCCCTGAGGCAGCGGTATCGCATAGACGCTACTTCCATCCTCCGCCGGCGTGGACTTCAGACTCTGCCTAAGCTCCTCCTGTTTTGCCAAAAAGACCTCCGCCGTCAAATGATCCAAATCCATATCTTCCACACCAAGCAGCGGGAAATAATTCGATGTCACGAACACGCTGTCGGAATCGTCCCATAGCTCATAGCCCGCCAAATCCACGCTGGCCATGCTGATAATCTGCATGAAACGCGTCGAGGACTCCATCACCTCCTGCTCCAGATGCTCAATCGCATGGGAAAATTGATCAATCTCCCTGATTCCGGTATCCGGCAGCTCCGGGAACACATTATTCATTTTAGCTTTCTCCACCTCCTCGGACAACATCCGAATCGGTTTGGACAGGCGATAGCTTACCAGCAGGATACCCACCAGTCCGATCAACGCCGTCAAAACAAAGGAACCTCCAAGAACTGTCTGTATCTGCTTGGAAAACGCAAACAAATGCTCACGCCTGCCAAAGCCGACCAGATACCATTTGTCCGAGTCAAATGGCGCGTTACGGCTATAGAACACTAACGGCGTCGCCTCGCCGCAATACTCTCCCCCCGCGTCCGACACGGAACCTTCACTCTCTCCATCCAAAAAGAACTGCAATCCGTCCATTTTGCCCTTTGTGATCGTGGCACTGGACAAAAATACCGGTTTAAGCTCTTTACTGCCCTTCTCGGCGATCGCCAAAAGATAAGACCCCTGATCCATCTCCATCAATTCTCCGCCAGGCAGGAGAGAATACAGATAATCCTCCAAAATCTCCACACCCAGCACACCATACACCGTGCCGTCAGGTAATATCAAAGGCATCGAATATGCTATTGCCCTGTGGTTATCCCCCGACAAACTGTAAAACTCTGTTGTCCAATATCCGTATTCCTTGTCATTAAGCTTCTCTTCATCCTCATATGCCGTCTGAAAAGGTTTGCTGAAAAAAGCCTGTGCCACGCTGTCCTCCGCAGAAAACGTCGGCTGCCATCCCGTGTCCGTCGCCATATAGCCTGACCGCACCACCGACACCGGGGCGCGCTCCACCAAAATATCCCGATATTGTGCAGAGGGCATAGAAGCAGGATCCAAATCCCGCAGATAAATGCCCTGCAGCGACTCCGTCCCTTCCATCTCGTCCAAATCTTTTGTATTAAAAATCAAGAAGATACCTGACACCTGCCGATTATACATCGCGTCAACCAGCTCGGGACGCAGCTCCTCCAACAGCTCGCTGCACCCTCCGTTCACCTGAAAGCTTTCCAGCGTCATTTCCCCCTCGGAGAGCTTTGATTCCACCGCGTTGTCAATATGATCCACCAATAGATTTAAATTGGACCACTTCCCGGTCATATCGTTCAACAGATAGTTTCCCCTGTTCTCCACCTGCTGCCCCAGGATGTCCCGCGCGTTCTGATCCAGCTTGGTCATCACGCCCCCCAAGGCAAGACTCGCAATCAAAAGCGCCATCTCGATTGCAAGCACACTCAATAAAGGAACCAAAAGAACTCGGAAAATCGTTCGGTCTTTTCTCTGCCCAGCCATATATTCTCCTTAATTTTCAAATGTCTGTAACTGCTGTAACACCTCTTCGTACCAAGCCTCAAAGCAGGCATCTGAAAGGAACTCCGCCGCAGCCTCATCCAGACTCTGTCCCTGTGCCAGCCGCTCGACTACCACAGCGCGGTCAGCAGCCGCCTTGTCACTCATGCCATACTCCAACACATTGCGCGCCGCCGCGCCGCCTTCAAACGCCTTGGTGGTGTACATCTGATTGCCATTGACCGTATCCACACCGACAGAAAGGGTTTTCTGTCTCGCGTCATCCATCTCAACGCCACTGTTTAAAATCGCCTCTTTATTGTTTGCTGTCTTCGTCACCGGAAGATATCCGGAGTTGACCGAGAACTTGATATTTCTTTCGTCCGCCGTAAACCATTTCAAAAATTGTACTGACGCATAAACCTCCGCGTCACTTCCCTTTGTCACCACCATGCCCGCGCCCTGCTGCACGGCATAGTCCGGGGTCTCGCCCATAAATTTCGGACAGGGAAGCACATCCATCTCAATGGGATGACTCTCTGTATCGCTCAGGTTCACCGTCTTTGGGAAAAAGGATGTCCCGGAGGAAGACCCCACATAGGCAATGATATTGCCCGTCTTAATGTCATCACTGCGGAAACGTCCCGTGGCGGCAAAATACCCTTTCACAAAGGGCACATAATATCCGTCCCAAAGCTTGCGCGCCACATCCTTCTCAAAATGCAATGTCATCTTGCCATCTGACACCTCAAACAGTTCCTCGCCCATCTGCATACTGCCGATCAAAATATAATTGGCCATTGCATCCCTGCCAAACAATGCCTTTCCATCGTTTGGCACATCCGGAGTCTGTGCGTCCGTCCACTCGTAATAGAGCTTCGCCGTCTCCACCAACCCGTCCATATCCGCCAGATCCTCGTAGGAAGCCCCCGTTTTGCCTGCAAAGACATCCCAATCTGTCTTGTTGAGTACCAGCACCTCCTGAGACTTGGCCGTGGGAAAGATTTTAATCTCCCCCGCACCGCTGAAATCTCCCTCTTTGATATAGCTGTCTATGTACGAATTGATCTCTTCCTGACTCAGATACCCCTTGATATCCACCACCTGGCCCAACTGGTCCACCGCATAGGCCGTGTCCGAATATGCCATAAAGATACTTGGCACATCCTCCGCTCCAACCTCGCCTTTCACCGCCGCCAGCACATTTGCCTCCAAATCATTGACAGAGCCCATACTCTGGCTCTTCACCACGATGCCCTCTTTCTCACCCACAGTGTCGTTGAATTCCTCCACCAAATTGTCAAAGGCTGTGAGCTGATCTCCGTTATAATATGTCCACACACGAATCGTTACCGGATTCTTCGGATCCAACGGTGATTTCCCGCCGCATCCGCACAGCAGGACTCCCAGTATACCTACCCCTAACAGTAATGTAAATCTGTTCCGCAACATGGCGTCTCCTCTCATTTGTTCAAGTTTTTCTAAAAAATATTAGTATTTAAATTATATCATAGCTAACTATATATTACCAGTATAACTTTCCTGCATAAAACAAGGCCGGGAAAGCAACTTTCCCGACCTTTACCCGTTATTCTCTTTATACATCGCATACATTTCCTTCACCTTGGGATATCTCGCCTTGGGCACGGAGATCTCTTTCCCGGTGATAAGCCGCATGAGATAACTGCTGATTTTATCCACATATCGCATATTCACCAGATAGCTTTGATGCACTCGCACAAAACCATAGGGCGCAAGTTCTTCCTCTATCTCATCCAACTTCTTATACAACCCATAATCCGCGTCAGAGGTATGAAATATGTTCTTGTGGCGTTCTGTCTCGATGTAGATGATTTTCTGTATCTCCAGCTCCCGGTTCCCCTCCACGAAGGCAAAGACCGCTTTCTGATGCTTTCTGCGCAATTTATCCCACAGATCATCCAGACACCCGGCAATCGTGGCATCCAGATCGTCCTTCACCAGAAACCTCGCCGCGTTGACCCGATATCCCTCCAACGCGTAGCTGATCATTGACGCCACCAACACAATGGGAATATCAGGGTAGATATCATTGATTCTCTTGGCGGCCTGCAAACCATCCATCTCGTCTATATTGACATCAAGAAAAATGATATCAAACTCCTTTATGTGACTCATACCACTACACAGTGCGGCACCGGACGAATATTCTTCCACCTCGATATCCTGTTCCCTTGTCCTGCCATATTCCTCTATCAGCTCCCGCACCCTCTGTCTGCCCTCATAACAAGCATCGCAAACAGCAATCAACATCTTTCCTTTACCCTCTGTAATCATATTTGTTGTGGTATGCGCTGGTAAAATCCCCATTCATGGAATAACCGGCAGAAGCGCTCTCAAGATTGCTCTGCGCATTGTTTTCCACCCGTCCCGCCAGGAAGGAGAGCTTTGCGTTCAATTTGCCCTCACTCCCCAGCACCTTCGCAAGCTTCTCCTTGTCTGCCGCCTCCAATTTCTCCTTGTCCAGCTGCAGCTTGCCACTCTTGTCTGCAGTGATACCGATACTTGCCAGTGCCTCACTATGTTCAGATATCAAATCCTTCATGTTCTGGGCATAAAAGCTGTTCATGTTGCTCGGCACAGAACCCAGGATAGACAGGGTAGAATTATACTCGCTGATCAGCGCCTCAATCTCCTTGTACACATCCGTATAATCCCCTGAGGCCTTCGCCTTCGCCAACAGGCTCTCCTCCCCCGTGGCACTGAATTTGTCCGCCTGTTTTCCGAGCTTCTCTGCCGCCTTCTCCATCTTTTCATATTTGCCCTTGTCCACAGCGCTTACCTTGTTGGACGACTTGGATTTCAAAGCGGACAGAAGCGAGTTGCTGTTATTTTTGCCGCTGCCGTTCACATAATTCAAAAGACTGGTGCCGTTTACGGGCAGACCCGCCCTCCTCGCTGATTCATTTAACATCTGTGTTGTCACTCTCATTTTCTTTCCTCCTCGTTCTTACGACTTTGTTCAACATCCTCTTCACTGCTTTCCACCTCGCCGTTCTCCATCTCGTCGATCTCGTGAAGCTTGCGCTGGCACATGGTATCCCGGGCGATGGCTCTCATAATACGATTCGCGTCCTCCGGCGAAAACATACCAATCGCCTTAGCCAAATCCCCAATATTATCCCGATTCACCACCAGACTTCCTCCCTCGGAAAGTCCCACACAGATACACTCCCTGAGATCGCTCACATCCCCCAGACAAATCCTGTTCTTCTCATAATCACAGGAAAAAATCACTCCATTATAGTCGATGTAGCCACTGTCATTCGCAAGAAATGAGTATGGTGCCCTCTTCTCATTGCTCACCCTTTGATCCAATCTGTTGCCCCTGACGAAGTTTAGCGTCTCCCCAAAGGAAGCTCCCGCAATGCCCTGTCCCTGCGCACTGGCCGCTTTGTTTGCATCACTCATCTTTTCCCTGTGCATGGAAGCCCAGTCTGTTGCCATCATTTGATTTCCAACCTGCATATGTCTCTCCCTCCTAGTTTTTTGGAAATATTTAACACAAAAATAACGATATGTCCGCTCCGGGAATCTCCGTCCGTGGAATATATCGCCATCCTAGCTATTGATATCATTATTTATTTGGGTTATCACATTTCTAATCTTATATCGGCAAGCTTTTCAAAAAACCATATATCGAAAGCACGGAATGACTAAATTTGGCACGAAACGACTATGAAGGAGGGACAAATATTCCCACCTCCAAAATCCTGGTGGCGGGAATATATCATCCATCATTCCATATTTTCTATTTTTTCAAAAAATAAGTGAATCTCTGTCTGCTCTCTATTATTATTATGGTTTTCTACCATCTCCGCGTTATTTTTTATCTCTTCATATTTTTCCTGATAAGTCGAAAACTTACTCTTGTATAGATTTCTAATTACTCCGTTCCAATAATAAGTCAGTACAAATGTATTGTTATCTTCCTGCACAAAAATGAAGTTAATCTCCTCGTTCAAAACATCATTGGCACTATAATAAACATAATAGGCATCCTCATAGGTCAGTTGCAGCTGTTCTTCAACAAAAGAAACTGCTTTCTTCTTTAGTTCCGGCAAAAGAACATCTGCTTCTGTAACGGCAGGAATTTTTTTCTCCATATTTCCTCCGCTCTTGAATGCTCTGGCTAAACTTCCATCTTTGACATCAATACAGAAATAATAATGTGTCCGATTGGGGAAATCCGTCCAATTCACTTGATAGAATTCCGTTTTATCCGCTATCGTAACATCGTCTCTAAAATAGTGATTGTTCTTCAAACCTTCTCCGGTAATACCATAAATTTTTATCAGCCATTCCTCTGCGATCTCCATCGCTTCTTCTTCCGTGATACCGCCGTTTTCTATGACCTCCGCTTTCTTTTGTTCCTTGCGTTCTTTCTGTTTCGCAATCTCATCGGCATATTCTTCTTTGTATCGCTCAGCCAATGCAAAATCCCTTTTCGCATCAAAATCTATGATCTGCAGCATTTCTTCCTCTGTCAGTTCCCTATCCGGCAGGTAAAATGTACCATTGGACACCAGAAAACAAAACCCAAGTATTTCCGCTTCCTCTGCGCTTTCTGTCTGCACCAGTTCTCCTTCCGGGAAAATACCCTCCAGATATTTTTGGACGAGTTCTCCCATTTTCCTTTTTTCTTCCTCCGTATATGCTCTGGTGAAACCATCTGCACCCACTTTTTGATCATCCAAATCATCTAACAGCGCTCTCAATTCTTCTTTCGGTACTTGTTCCATGCGCTCCTGCATCAGTGAATTGACAAACGCACGTACCGGAACACTAAACACTCCCGATAAGACGGCAACAATCACAGCTGCCGCTGCCATATTGGAAAAACGCAGTTTTTTTCTCTTTGTGGCTGTTTTTACCTTTTGAATAATTTCTTTCTGCATTGCTTCTGTGATATTTATGGAGTTTACCGCATCCTGTAAGTTTTCTATTTCTCTTTTCATAATCAGGCTCCTTTTCACTACTTCATTTCAAACAACATATGAATAAATTTATGTGCTATTCCAACATGGATCTCATTTCTTCTCTCCCCCTTTGCATACGCTTTTTCACTGCCTGAACAGATATTCCGAGCATTTGGGCAATTTCAGCACTTTTATATCCCTCGACATAATGCAGATAAATAACAATCTTCAATTTATCCGGCAGTCTGACCAACGCCTCCAGTGCCTCGCTCTGCTCCGGCATTTCACAATGCGCAGTGATTTCTTCTATATCAGTGTGTGGATGTCTCATCCGCTGTCTGTGAATGTCACGACATCGATTTGTCGCTACTTTAATAAGCCACGCCTTTTCATGTTCTTTGTCGCGGAAATCAATCGCTTTTTCTATGTAGCGGCAGAACGTATCCTGTAGTACATCCTGCGCGTCCTGTTCATTGCACAAAATAACCATGCAGATCTTAAAGAGCATATTACTGTATTCCTCTACCAGATTTTCTATCGACATTTTCCTACCTCTTATATTTTAAACACGCAGAAAGAAGATAAAAGGTGACAAAAAGAATCAAGCGTACCACATACAAAAAGGATGGCAATTCCTACACGGCATTACCATCCTAAAAGCTTATGAAAAGCTTGTGCTTATTTAATATAGATGTGATGTTCTCCTGACATTAATGAAATGAGAGACGCAAATTCATTCGTATATCCTTTGGGCCAATAACAAATATCCTCACGCATAAACACCGGCAGGAATGCGAACCAAATGAAGATTATAACCGGAATCAGCCACTTGCACATTAAAACATTTTGTTTCTGCTTCGCCAGAACAACTGCCAGCACGAAACATGCCAACATAATAATGATATTGTAAATTAGCACAATTTCCCGAATTAAGACAGGATGAAATGCATAAAACAAATCATCCTCCAAAAAGGTAATACCATATGGTATTCCATTCGTCAATCCCATTATCCAAAGAATCAAAAACATACTTAAATAGGCAATGGCATATTTCTTCATATAAGCGCCCCCTTTTCTATTTCCAAGTTCAAAATTATCCTACACTGCACCACTTCACGAAATCTCTTTCCCCAGTAGAGCCCATCGGACATCTCCTCCTAATTTTCACGAATTTATTTTATTATACTTTTCAATACACTATTTTTCAACAGATTTTATAACTTGTATTAAGTTCCTGAAAGTTTTTTCCTCTTTCTGCGATTTAAGAGATAGAAGGCAGATTTTGATGTTGCAAAAAGAATGGAGGATTCCTAATGAAAACTTTATGCATCCAAAACAGGGGACAGCCCTGCCTGGATACGAACATGAAATCATGATATACTTATGAAACAAGAATGAGAGGAAAAGCTTATGGAAGATACCGAAATCGTTACTTTGCTCTGGCAACGCAGTGAATCCGCTCTGGATGAGATCCTACGCCGGTATGGCAGGCTACTGAAAAATTTTGCGGGGCGAATCCTTCCCACGGCGCAGGATGCCGAGGAATGCGTCAATGATACCCTGCTGGACATCTGGAATACCGTTCCCCCAAAACGTCCCGCATCGATTGCTTCCTATGCTGTCATGCTGACCAGACGGCGATCCATAGACCGTCTCCGACACCTGACGGCCAAAAAGCGGGGGGGAGGCGTCTATCTGGTCGCTCTGGATGAGCTGGAGGACTGCATTCCCGGAGGGGCCGCATTTGATGAGGATGCCGAAGAACTGCGGCAGGCTATCAACGAATTTCTTGCCGGACTGTCCAACCAGGACCGAATCCTCTTCATGGGCCGATACTTTGCTCTTGAATCCATAGAATCACTGGCAGAAAGTAACCGGATGACCAAAAACACGATAAATGTCCGCCTCTCCAGAATGCGGAAGAAGCTGAAAAACCATCTGACAGAAAGGGGAAT
>CAMWLG010000031.1 GCA_947175035.1 uncultured Lachnospiraceae bacterium
AGCCTGCCGTTTGCCTTGCCACCAAAGCCTGCAAATTCCACATTCTCTGCAACGACCTCGCCACCCAATTCTTTCAAAAGTTCTTCATCCTCAACCCATACTGGAAAAAGTGCGCCAGTATCAAGCATAACTTCAAGATCGTAGAACTCATTCAAAACTACAACCGGTCTTTGTGTATTCTTTTTAATCGGTAAAGTAAACTGCCTCATCCAAAATACCCCACTGTCCCCATCGGAGCAAGATTATCCGGTGTTGTATATGTTGCATGAATGTTTCTGTCTTTAATTTGCATTCTAAGTAAATCAGCACTGGACATTCCAATATAGCTTACAATTGCTGATTTTATATTTGCGCCATCTTCCCAGTCGATATCAGTAAGTCCCACCCATTGATCAGGATATTTCTTTTCTATTTGCTCCCATGTTAATCGTTGTCCCATAAAGTATGCCTCCATAGCAAAATATAAATAATGACTCTATTCTTTATATATTTTAACATATAACAAAGAACTTATCTATTGATAAATTAGGAAAAATAAGCAATACCTGTTTAAACAATTTATGTCAAATACTGTTGAAAATTACTTATATTCCATCGGCGGCGGTGTTCATATGGGTGAAACCGCTGAGGATGTGGTTCTTCGCGAAGTCTTTGAGAAAACGGGGGTGCATTATAAGATAGACCATTTAGCGGTTATCCATAAGAATTTTTTAATGAAAATACTGGAACTTTAAAATGTATAACAGTCAGCGCCTATCAATAATTTTATCAATCAGTCCAAAATTCATTGCTTCTTCTGCCGTCATATAATTATCACGTTCAGTAGCAACAGCAATCTCATCAATACTTTTACCTGTATTTTCAGCTAAAATAGTGTTAAGGCGTTTTTTGCTTTTTTGTATGTGGTCGGACGTAATTTTGATATCGGTTGCCTGTCCTTGAATTCCGTTGCCATGAATCGCAGGCTGATGTATCATAATTTCTGCATTTGGCAAAGCCATGCGTTTTCCTTTTGCACCTCCTGCCAATAAAAAAGCCCCAAAACTGGCAGCAAGACCTATGCATATTGTTGAGACATCACATTTGATATACTGCATTGTATCATAGATGGCAAAGCCCGCTGAAACAGAACCGCCTGGACTATTTATATATAACTGAATATCTTTTTCCGGGTCTTGTGCCTCTAAAAAAAGCATTTGTGCAATAATTGAACTCGCTGAAGCATCACTTACTTCTTCTCCCAAAAAAACAATTCTGTCAGACAATAGCCTTGAAAAAATATCGTAACTCCGTTCTCCTCGGCTGGTTTGTTCAATCACATAGGGAATTAAACTCATGCTGCTAACTCACCTCCTGTCAAACAATACATATATGTATATCCGCCAAGGGAACTCATCATGCTGATCTTTGATTGTTTAGGATAGAACACACCATTTTTCCGATAAATTTTAGGCGTACATCCATAAACTTGTTTAAAAGCCAATGTAAAGGCTTGCTGCGAATCATAATGCGCTTCATAAGCAATTTCAACAATAGGCTGCTCTGTTTCCACAAGTTTTTGGGCTGCCAATGTCAATCTACGCCCTTGTATGTATTTATAAACCGTACATTTCGTTTCTTCAGTAAAAATTCTGGCTAAATAGAATTTTGAATAATTTAATGTGTCTGCTATTTTATCAAGCGGCAAATCCTCTTCAATATGCGTTTCTATATAGTCCACTACCTTTTTTACAACTGCATTCTTGTTCATATGCGGCTCTCCTTTCCTTACTCAATATAGCATAGCTTTCTAAAATAATCTTAATAGAAATTGCCCTATTTGAATCACAAGAATGCCGAGCCTGATTTAATACTCTCCATTATATTCGTCATATTTATCTATTGAGAAAAAATCAATATGGTATGGCAGATAAACATTCTTTATTTTGGGAAAACTATCTTCTAAAAAATGTATAATATCCTCCGTCATTTCCTCACAAAAATAATCTTTGTTCAAACTACCGCTTACAACCGCATCATCACCTATGTATTGAATTAGTAAGTATCCATATGAAGGTTGAACAAGCACCAGATCACTTAACGGATTGGAATACGATTCTTTTTGGGCATCATAAAAACGAACCATATCTGCATTGTCACCACATAAATATTCTACGTTATAAGAACAACCATGACTGTGAAATATTTGTCGCATTTGTATCACCCTCCATCCTAATAAGGGTAAAAACAAGAGTTTTCTTTTCAAGCTCTTGCCGCCAAAAACTCATCAATCACCCTCTTAATTTCTTCCTCTGGCAGCGTCTTTAACAGGTATCCCTCCGGCTTTAGGGTCATGACCTTTTGCACGCTCTCCCGATCGCCTCTTCCAGTCAGGAAAAACACAGGAATGTCAGCCATCGTTTCCTCGGAACGAATCATCTCCAAAGTCTGTCTTCCGTCACAGATGGGCATTTCATAATCAAGCAGCACCAAATCCGGTCTGTTCACCACAATGTTTTGGATTGCAGATACGCTGGAACCTGCCTCTAACACCTTATAATCTTTCCCCAAAAGGCGAATAAGCGAACTCCGCATAAATTCTGAATCATCCACCACAAGGATTTTTCTCTTTTGCTCCTTCCAAGAAGCATTTTCATCAATCAGATACTGTTTGATCGTATCCATTGCATTCTGATGGTCAATGGAGGCTGACAGCTTCCCGCGAATAGAATCTGCGGAAACGGCACAAAATGCAAAATACCCCACGCCTGTATCGAACAACAGACTGCAGGCAGGCTGCTCACGGTCAAAAGAATTTAAAAGCTGCTCCTGAGTAAGCAGGCTCTCTTTCTCCAGTTCAAATAAATCCATTGCCGGAAAGCTCTCTCTGATGCGCTCCAAAAACTGTCTAAAAATATAACGGCTCACATTGATCACCATATCGTCTACCCGAAGATATTCCGTATTCAATATCCCGCCTACGATTTTAAGCAAAAGCTGCTCTTCAAAGACAAGCGATATCTCCCACCTCTCTTTGTCTTGTCCACGGTAAATAAAGCGGCTGCATATCACTTTTCCGAAATCTTCCCCCGAATACTGACCGCTGATCATCCTGGCTTTCAACTGGAACATATCCTGCATCAACTGGATCACCGTCTGCTCCATGGCTTCCTTTTCATCGTTATGGGGAATGTCCGCCCACTTGCTGCTTCTTTTCCCTACGATTGCAAGGTCTTCCGTCAGCGTGTGCGCAACCACCCAGCCGATACAGACGCCCAGGAAATGTCTGATGGATTCTGTGGAATAACCCGACTCTTCCATTTCACGCTCCAATGCAGGCAGCGTCTTGTCACGAAACTCGTCATGCAGATGCTTATGTATCTCATACTCACTATATACCATTGCTTTCATATAATCTTCTTCACGCTTAAAATGTTCACTTGCATGGTTTTTTAGAAATTTCACGCCTTCTCTGCACGCCCATTCAGTCTTTTCCACATCCTCACTCATCTTCAAAAGCTTATCCATTGTTGACATAAGCAGCTTATGGTCTTTATCAATAAAATCGACGCCTATTAAATATCTGTCATTCCATGCAACCCGCTTCACAGTAACTCCTCCTTTGTCGCCCTTCCTGTTTTTACTGTCACCAAAATACCAATGTGGATATTATAACACATTCGCTGCCCGTTTGCCCATCCTAAATCTTTTTCTTTCTAACTTTAAGACATGTTGTAATAAGCCAATTTGAAACACTATATCCATTGAATAAATGCTGTTTTGTCTTCACTGTTGTATCCTGCCTGTCTATAAAGATTCAATGTGCTTTCTTTCTTAGAACCTGTAAGCAACATCATTTTATAGCAGTTTTCTTTTAATGCAATCTCTTTTGCATAATCCAGGCATTGCGTTGCCAGTCCCCGCTTTCTGTACTTTTCATCAGTGATCACGTTTTCGATAAAAGCATATGGCTGCTGGTTGTGGGTCAGATTGGGAATGATAACGCAGACACAAGAAGAGACGATTTCCCCATTTTCTTCAGCAACAATCACATGATGATTTTTATCCTGAAAAATATCATCCCAAAGCTGCAAAAGTTCAGCGGTCTTTTCCGGCATAGGATTATCATGCAGCTGCATATACAACCTTAATAAACCATCTAAATCGTCTTTCACTATTTCTCTGATCATACATGTCACCCTTTCTTGATTTTTCATGATAATTTTGAGCCGAATTGCTTGCGGCCATAACAGGTATCGCATAAGGTCTGAATCCATGGGAGATCCGTTCTCAGAGTCCCCTCACGGCCACATTCTTCACATACCGTCTCCGATAGATCTTCATATTTTTGTGTGATATCTGAAATCTTTCGAGCTACATCGTTCTCTCCCTCAAGATTATAATAAACACGCAGAGTTCCATACTTCTCTTTGATCTGAACCATCTCAATAGTAACAGGTTTTTCCGCCGTCTCAAAGACGATTGCTATCTCTCTGCACATATCATATAAAAGCTGATACCAGCCGTCTCCTGTTTCTATTCCAAATGCATTATACAAGTTATCTATACCGTCTTCCGATAACGGCCCTCTTCTCATAAATTCAAATTCTTCTGCCAGACGTTTTTCCAATTCTCTGTTCATAAAAGTTCCCCTCCCTGGAAATTACATGAAACACCTGTCTTCACCAAAATGCTCTCTGCGTTCAGAAATCAATTCCTTTAATTTCGATAACTTTTGAGTAAGTTGTTCCTTTCTCTTGGTATAATCAGCCTCTTCTGCATTCCAGGCATAGAATATCCATTCATCAAGATTGCTCATAATATCATTGTAAAGATATTCACAAAACTGAAGCATACTTGTATGAGAATATTCATTTACTATGTCCTCTTTTTTTAGGGGAGAGCGTCCATCATACTCACAAATGATATGACAATTCCAATAACTTACTACGCACAAAAAGCGACTGGGTTCCATAAAACCTTTCACACAAAATGGCTTCATAGTTTCAAGTCCATGGATTGCCTGATCTATCCATTCAAACGCAATATCATCGAGATAGCTCAAACCATATGCAAATGTATTGTCGAGCTGAAAGTCACTCCAACCATCTTCAGGTTTTGTCAACATGATATTTGCCTCCTTCACAAATTCTGCTTGTCGCTACAATTATAATCTATTTTCCACAGGTACACAATTCTAAATAGGGATAAGAAAAAAGGCTGCGCACTAATCAGTGCGGCAACCCCATTTTTAGACCCATCTCTATATAACACTTTACCAGATTGTAAAAGAAAAGTCTAGTCTTTTTTTCTTTTTCCGCTATACTGTTAAGTACACCGGTGAAAACAGACAAAAGGACGGAGGCTGCGTATGAAGAATACGGACAGAGAGGCGGAGGAGCGGTATCTGCGGGAAACCTTGCAGGTGATTCAAAGAAATGTGCAGAACTATGAGCGGGAAGTATCCCGAATGCAGGAAGAGATCGATGAAATGTTGGATCACTATCATGACAATGATGTGGAACTCTGGTCTGCCCTAAACAACACCATCACGCTGAACGAACACATGAAGCGGGCGTTAGAGCGCAACATACGAGCGCAGACAAAGCCGTATTTTGGCAGGATTATTTTTCATGACGAAACACTGGATAAAACCGAATCCCTCTATATTGGGAAGGGCGGCATATCGTCTGACCGAACCAGTCAAATCGTGACGGACTGGCGGGCGCCGGTGGCAAATGCCTATTATGAGAACGGTCTGGGCAAAAGCAGCTATACCGCGCCGGACGGCAGGGAGCTGCCCATCGACCTGAAATTAAAGCGAACGTTTGAGATTGAGGAGGGAAAGCTTTCCGATTATTATGACACGGATGTGGTCTCCAATGACGAGCTGCTGATGAAGGCCCTGTCCCAAAATAAGGAGGCGGTGCTGGGGGAGATCGTCGCCACCATCCAAAAGGAACAGAACGAGATCATCAGAAAGTCCCCCTACCACAATGTGATCGTTCAGGGCGTGGCGGGATCGGGCAAGACCACCGTTGCCATGCATCGGATCTCCTACATTCTCTATAACTATAAGGAGCGGTTTCGACCGGAGGATTTCTATATCGTGGGCAGCAATCATATCCTGCTAAATTATATTACGGGAGTGCTGCCGGATCTGGACGTGTACGGCGTCCGGCAGATGACCATGGAACAGCTCTTTATCCGTCTGCTATACGAGGCGTGGGACGAGAAAAGCTGTCATGTGAGGGAAGTGAAAAACGGAGAGGCTTTCAAGGGGACGGAGCAGTGGTATCGGGATCTTGTGGCGTTCATAAGAAAGTATGAGTGGGACACCATTCCGCGGACGAATGTTTCTCTGGAGCCCGAACAGTTTGTGGAAGGACTTCAAGACGGTAAAACGGGCGTTTATGACAGAAGGGGCGAGACGGGAAACCGCTGCGGGAAGGTGGAACTAATGAGCCGGGAGGCCGTAGAACGCTATATCCGGCAGAACCCTTCCGTGTCCGTGCAGAGCAAGATCAATATGCTCAACGAGAGACTTCTCGCCAAGCTGCGGAACGAATTTCTGGACGAGCACGCCCATTACACGGAGGAAGAACGCAAAGCGATCCGCAAGGCCTATCGGGGGTGGTATGGCGGACGGCAGCAGACTCGCTGCGTCTATGACTTGTATCGGGATTTTCTGGCCGTACAACGGGAAAAGGGATATGACGCTACCCTTCCCGAAGACGGTTATGATGTCTATGATCTGGCGGCGCTGGCCCTGCTCTACAAGCTGGTGAGGGAGACGGAGGTTGTCAGCGAAGCGCATCATATCGTTATTGATGAGGCGCAGGATTTCGGGATGATGGCATACAGCGTGTTGGCGGCCTGTATCAAGGACTGCACCTACACGGTGATGGGCGACGTGTCGCAGAATATTCATTTCGGGTACGGATTGGAGGACTGGGAGGCGCTGCGGGCGCTGATGCTGCCGGATGCGGAAGACTCTTTCGGCATTTTGAAAAAGAGTTATCGGAACACGGTGGAGATCTCCGATTTTGCCACCGGGATCCTGCGCCACGGAAAGTTTGCCGTCTATCCGGCGGAGCCTGTCATTCGCCACGGCAGTCCCGTAAAGGTGGAGCGCATTGGAAAAGACGGGGCGGACCATGAGGCTTTTGCCCTCCGCGGGGCCGAAATCTGCAGACAGTGGCGGGAGAAAGGGTACGGCGCCGTGGGCGTGGTGTGCCGGGATGCCGACTCCGCACGCCGATATGCAGAAAGTCTTGCGCGCCATATCGACATTATGGAGAGCGATCCCGAGAAGGCGAGCTTCGGGGACGGGATTCTGGTGCTGCCGGTGGCGTATACCAAGGGGCTTGAATTTGACGCGGTGTTGATCATGAATCCCACGGGAGAGGATTACCCCGTGGATGACGGTCACGCGAAGCTTTTGTATGTGGCGGCGACCCGCGCCCTGCACGAGCTCTGCATTCTTCACGGGGAGGATTTGACGGGGCTGATCGCAGATCCGGTGCCCCAGCGTTTGAATGTGTTCGAACAGGAAAAACCATCGGAACAGGTCGCCGCGACTGTACAAGACAAAGAAAGGAAAGTCCGCACCCGGCGCACAAAGGCCGTGGCGACTGCACCGAAGGCCATGTCGGTTCGTACCGCAGAGCGAGAGACGCCTGCCCGCGTTCGCCCCGCCGCCAATTATGGAGCGTCGCCCCTACCTTCAAAGCCGCACCAAAGCGACAAGAGGATTCCTGTTTTCGGGGATATGCCTTCCCCGGAGCTGCTATGTCCTCAGGGACATGGGAAGATCGGGTTGAATGTACGCTGGGTCACCAGAGAGCATGACGGCCTCCGCCTCACGAGTCCCTATGGCATTCTGCGAATCAGTCCCGTGGGGAACGCCATTTTGAGGATTACCTTTGCCAAAGGATCTCAAATGCAGGATGGCGTTCATCCGCTGATCGGGGTGAACCGGGTGGAAACAAATTGGAAGTACAGGGACAACGGCAAGACCGTAGAACTCTCCATGGATGAGATCGGCGTACAGGTGGATAAGGCCGATGGAGTTGTCCGGTTTGTGGACGGTACGGGCAGGAAGCTTCTGGCACAGAGGAGGCAGGACGGCAGGCTTTTTGAGCAGGGTGGAAACCGCTGGTATCTGGACTTTGGGAAAGAGCCGTTCTACGGAATCGGGGAGGAGGGCAGGGAACCCTTGGTGCTTCGTGGGAGTGCCCGGATTCTCTCCCGCGGAGACAGGAGGCTGCCATTTCTGATCTCGGAGAGAGGATATGGGATTCTGCCCGCAGTGAGCGGACTCTGCTTTTGCTGCGACATGTCCTCCTACGGGTCTTATCTTTACATGGAAGGGGAATGGACGGACTGTTATGTCATTGCCGCCAAACGGCGGGAGAACCTTCTGGGAGCCTACGCATATTTGAGCGGTATACTGTAAGCAGGCGCAGATACTACAATTGGAATTTAGGAGGAGAAACCTATGAGAAGAAACCTTAATGAAGTAATTCGGTTGAATGATAAGCAAAAAAAGCAACTTATCAGTGAAATAAAAGCATTTTATCTGGAGGTTCGCGGAGAAGAAATCGGAATGATAGAGGAACAACAACTAATTGATTTGTTTTGTGAACATTTAGCTCCGATTGTTTATAATAAAGCATTGGATGATTCCATGCGTTGGCTAAAAGAACAGTTTGGAAATCTTGAAACTGACTATTACCTGTTATATAAAGATGTTCAGTAGACCAATCGGCACTGGGAGAGATTCGGATTTGTCAGATGTACCTTTTTAAATGGTATATCTACGCATCGTGGAATCCTATGATTCCATGATGCGTTGGTATACATTACGAATGGAATAGAGGATAATGAAGTCTGAAAGGAGGTTGCTATGAACCAAGTGTTGACAGGTAAATTTATAGCCGATGAAAGAAAGAAAAAGGGGTATACCCAAGCTGACCTGGCAGACAAATTAGGGATAAGTAATAGGACTGTTTCTAAATGGGAAACTGGAAACGGCTTTCCTGATGTTTCATTATTACTACCATTATGTGAAGAACTTGATATTTCGGTAAATGAATTGTTATCAGGCGAAAAGCTTGGTAAGGAAGATTATGAAAAAAGAGCGGAGGAAAATATGGTGGAAATTTTTACAAATAATAAAAAAGCATCAAGAGAAGAGCGTATCATATGCACAATACTTACGATAGGGATATTTGCAATTGCAATCACAGGCTGCGTTTTGGGAAAGTTGTTTACTTCGGCCGAAGCACTTGCAGCAATTGGAATTAGTAATTTGGTAGCGTTAATCTGCATCGTTTCTGCTTGGGTTGCTACAACGATTAGTCTTAGAAATAGATAAAGTTGTTTGGCTTTCCTTCTGCTCACTCCAGAGAAAGAAAGCCTTTGACCGCTTCTGAAACATCAGCCCCGTCTCCGATCTTCGCAAGCATCTGCCACCATGCGGTACGCGCCTGAGACCATTCGGGTGTGATCTGATAATAGTCGCCCATGTACGGCATAAAAATGCTGTACTCCGTCATCAGCTTGTCATTTTCATATAAATTGTCCATATCCCGCACCGGCCAATAGGAAGAAGCCCTTACCGCCCGGGTGTAGGGAACATCATTTTCTGTCATGTATTGGATAAATGTTTTAGCTGCCGCGATCCGTTCCTGCTCACCGGTGTCAAAAACCCCCAAGCCCCAGATACCACCCTGCAGCTCCGGTGTATCCTGATCTGTTGGGAAAGCCATCGGAAAAACTTCAAAATCCAGTTCCGGGTGATTGATAGTCTGCTGTACTTCCATAGATCCGTTCCAACAGAAACACATGGCAGTTTCTTTTCTGCAGAACAGATCGATCGCATCTGCGGAGGAAAACGAAGACTCAAAGACAATACCTTCCAAATCATAAAGAAGCTGCAAAGCTTTTATGTTTTTTTCGCTGTCCACCGTATAATAGGTATGTGCCTTATCCGTAAAAGTGCCGCCATACAGATTGTTCACCAGAGCGCGTGTCCCTTGGTCGCCGCTTTGATTTTTGCAGTATATGATGCCCGCACTTATCTTCTGCTCCTGAGCAGAGGATTTTATCAAATCCGCATAATCGTTCAGAGCCTGTACCGCTTTGATAAAATCCTCTGTCGTCCACGTGTGTCTCTCTTCATCTATGTACTGAAGGGCGCCGGCCTCTTTAAACATATCATAATTGATCGCCATGCAGTGTGCCGACATACAGATGGGAAACACATAGTACTCTCCATTTCCGTGGTGGCAGGCTTCTCTGATATTATCATATATCTCATCAGCCGTATTGGACTCCCAAAGATCGGACAGATCAACCATCCAGCCCTTTTCTCCCCAATTTGCCACAAGGCGTTCAGGACCTTCCATGACCAGATCTGGAAGCGTTCCGTCTGCCGCCGCCTGATTGATTTTTTCATCTCCGCTATCATAAGTTAGGTATTCCACCGAAACATGAATGCCGGGATTCTTCTTATGAAAATCCGTCAGCATACTGGCTACTGCCGTGGGATTTCCCCAGTTTCCTATCGGAAAAGTCCACAAGGTCAGTTCTATGGTTTCGACACTGCCGCTCCCGTTTTCCAACTCCATATCCAAGGTTTTTCCGCCACAAGAGGATAAGAGCACTGCCAAGAGCAGAATGCTTATCAACACACATCTTTTTTTCATAAAAAAACTTACCTTTCCATTCCTATTGACTTTAATGAAGGTATTGACTGAGCAGGGACAACACTTTCTGCGGCTCCAAAGGTTTCGCCGTGTGGGCATTCATCCCACAGTCAAGACATTTTTGAACAACATCATCAAAGACATCCGCACTGACTGCAATAATGGGGATGGTCTGCGCATCTTCCCTCTCCAGCTTTCGTATCGCTTCTGCCGCTTCAAAGCCTGTCATCACAGGCATCCGAAGATCCATTAGGATGGCATCATACCATCCCAGAGCAGACTGTTCAAACTGTTCCACACAAAGCTGCCCGTTTTCCGCCCACTTCACTTCCAGTCCAAATCCGGAAAGAACTGCCTGCGCAATCTCCCAATTCAACTCGTTATCTTCTGCTATGAGGATACGTCTGCCTTTTAAATCAATTTCAACTTCTTCTTTCTGCTGCTGCGCCTCTGCTTCTATCAATTGACGCAGTCCATAATAAAGGCTGGAACGGAACAAGGGTTTTGAAATAAAACCACCGATATTGGCTTTTTCCATTTTTATCTCCAATTCGTCCCATTCGCCGTTAGTGATAATTATGATAGGCAGATCCTTTCCAAAACGATTGGACAATTCTTCTGCGGTCTTGACCCAATCCTGCCCCTGTACATCCCAATCCATGAGAACCAAGTGATAGCTCTCTTTTTGGTTGCAGCGCTCCTCTATCATACGAAAAGCCTGCTGCATATCCCCCGCTGTCTCCGCCTTAAGCCCGATGGATTCCAATGAGGAGACAGCGAGCTCTCCTGCTGTTTGATCATCATCGATCACCAGAATGTTCCGCTTCGGCAGCTGTAGTTTCTTCTCCTCCCGTGCAGTTTTTTCCATATCCAAAGTAATATGAAAATGACTTCCTTTTCCCTGCTCGCTTTCTACAGTGATGTCACCGCCCATTGCATCCACAATATACTTGGTAATGGTCAGCCCCATTCCGGCTCCGTCCGTTTTATCCACGCGGGCGTTATCTTCTCTGGCAAACGCATCAAATATTTTATCCTGAAACTCTTTGGACATACCTATGCCATTATCCCTAATATGCAAATGGGAACGGATATACCCATCTCCCATCGGAGAAGCCTCTTCATACAAATCCGCCGAAATGTAACCACCCTCCGGAGTAAACTTCACTGCATTTCCGATAATATTCAAAAGGATCTGGCTTAAACGAACTCTGTCCGAGCATACATTTTCATGATAGATATCATGTAAATAAATATTGAACTGCTGCTTTTTCTCCTGAACCATCGGCTGGATGACCGTTTCCACATTCTGCATAATATCGCGCAAGCAAAGCGGCTCCATATTTAATGTAAGCCTCCCTGTCTCAATTTTGGACATATCGAGCATATCGTTGATCAGGCCCAGCAGATGTCGGCTGGATATATGTATCTTCCTCAAACAGGAACGCACCCTGGGCGGATTATCCAGACTGCTGATGGCAACAGACGTCATTCCCATAATGCCATTCATTGGAGTACGAATATCATGACTCATGTTGGAGAGGAATTCACTTTTCACCCTGTTAGAGCGCTCCGCCAAAAGCATTGCCTGTTCCGCTGTTTTCCTAGCTTCCTCCAATGCCCGCATATGCAGCTTTGTCAAACGGTAATATTCAAAAAAGACAAAAAGCAGTGCACAGATGATCAGGCTGCCACCGCCAATGGAAACATAAGACCATTTTCTCTGGAGCTTATTTACTGTCTCATTCAACGTATTATGAGAAAGTTTCAAAATAAAATGCCACTCTGAATTCGGAAGACTGGTGCAATAGACATTCCATAATTCACCGTCGATCAGAGCTTCGCTGGTGTAATCCCTGCCGGCTTCCAACGCACTGCGAAATTCTTCCGCATACTGAGCCGGTTCTTTTCCATTACAGGTTTCATAAAGATTGTTGATCCGGTCAAAATAATTTTCTTCTTTTATGTAATGATTGTTCAAAACGTAGCTGCCATCCGTGCGGATGATAGCATATTCCGTGACATTGCTTTGCAGATTGGTTTCCAACGTATCACTGAGATAGCTGCTGGGCAGTCCCGCAACCAACGCTATGCTCTTATTTCCGTCACTCATGGGATACACGGCTGGTACACCCATCAAAACCACCGGTGTTCCCGCAGCATCCTTTCCCGCACAGACATTGTATTTACCTCCCTGAACGGACCGATGCAGATCCTCTGGCACATCCGCCGTCACCTGGGAACCGTAAAGCATATGAAAGGTTCCATCTTCCGTATAAAGAGCCAGATATTCAAAGCCCACGGAACGCGCATTATAGTTCAACGCCACCTCCATGGCGCTCTCTGTCGTAACACGCCCGGGCGGAACAGCGTCTACCAGCGATTCTACCTGAGACAGGCGGAGCTCAATGGTCGTTCCAAAATGAGCGGTTACTTGTTCGCTGATTCCTGACATATAAAAAACACCCAACTGTCTGATGGCATCCTCCCCCATACGATTCACCCAGACTGCCTGAACGATAAATATGCATATACAGAAAAACGATACCAGAACAAGGCTTATGTTCAGAAAACGTGTTTTCCTTTTTTCCATGGTCTCTATCTCCCAAATGTAATCACAAAATTATAGTCTATCAAATTAATCAAAAATCCCCATGATAATACTTATTATAAAGCTCATTGGACAAAATTTCAATTTTTTAGGCAAAATTTCGTACATTTTCCCATGTTCCAAATAATCTTTTACCTTGAGATTGATTGTGATATACTTAAAGCTGATAAGATTTAAATGAATGTAAAGAGCGGAGGTGCTTGATTGAGAAATTTTGTTGACTTACTCAGCTTTAATAAAGAGGATATTTTTGAAATTTTTCATATAGCGGATAAAATTCAAGAAGGGGAATTTCAGAACTTTCTTAATGGAAAAACCATTGTACTATTTTTTCCCAATACAAGCATAAGAACCCGTGTAACATTCGAAAAAGGAATACATCTGCTTGGCGGGCAGCCAATATTGTTTTCACCGGAAACTCTGGACAAAAAAGAAAAATTGGAAGATGTATGCGGATATTTGAATAATTGGGCTGAAGCTTTAATCGTAAGGCATAGAAGTATGGATGTGATTCGGCAGCTCGCGCAATACTCTGATGTTCCGATCATCAATGCAATGACAGATATTAACCATCCTTGTGAAATAATTTCAGATATGTATTCACTGTCTAAAATCAGAACCGATTTTACAAAGGACAAATACCTTTTCTGCGGTAAATCCGGAAATATTGGTCTTTCATGGAAAGAGGCTGCGGATGTTTTAGGATTTGAATTGTCACAATGCTGTCCAAAAGGTTATGAAATGGAAGGAGTGCAAGCATTTAGGGATATCAAAGAAGCTGTGAAAGGCAAAGATGTTATATGTACAGACTCATTGCCGTCAGACATACTAGGAGATTTTGAGCACTATCAGATTACAAAAGAAATTATGGATATGGCAAATGAAAATGCCATTTTAAACCCCTGTCCGCCATTCTATCGTGGCGAGGAGGTGTCCGAAGATGTAATTGATTCGGATTACTTTGTCGGCTATCAGTTTAAGAAACATTTGTTAGAGGTACAACAGGCTATTGTGATTTATTGCTTAATGAATGAGGGGTCTGTCACATGAGACCATTTTAAGCCCTTATTCTCAAAATTTTCCACCTGAAAAGCAAATATTTTATATACTTTTCCCTTTACAATTTAACATTTTTTAATTTTATAATAATATCACATATTTTCAAATATTTTATATCTAAAAATACGCAAATTATATAACTATATTGCCAATTCAAACATGGCAGCCCCGTGATAAACGAAGGATTAAGGAAAACAAAAAGGGAACACCATATGTGGTGATCCCTCGCATATACACTCATATTATTACTGTCCAATATTCTTCTCAAATTCCTGCAAGTCAGTTGCATCCATTGCCATATCAAACCATACATCCAAGGTATCAAGGTTCCGCTCCGCCAGAATCCGCTCTTGCATAGCTTGTGGGACATCACCCAATCTGTTTAACAGTCGAAGTATCCCTCCCGCCTTTCCTTCTGCTCTGCCCTCATTTCTGACGAACTCGTCCTCAGCACGACGATCCATTTTTGCCTTCATATAGGACTCGTATGTCTCCCTCACTATCCTGCCCAGACTCATCCTTCTCACAACCTCCACCGCCTCTGCGACCCCTGCGTTCTTTGTCCTGATCATATCCAATCCCTCCATCGTTTCCGTGTTGAAAAGCTGTATCCAGTCATTCATCGCGTCCCCGTCCCGCAACGGCTTGTTCAGTTCCACGATATGTAATTCAAACAAATCCGTCAGTTCCCTGCCGAACCTGTCCCGCAGGGAATACGCCGTGTGGTACTCATCCCCTTCGACCAGCCGGAATCCAAGTATACTGATGCAGATACATTTCTTTAGCTGTTGGTAATCCTGCCCGACCCGCAGGTTGTCCGTGTACATCTTTGCGAGATAGAACAGTTTGCGCTTCATCCAGTCCCCTTGGTTGCGCACCTGCAATTCAACGTCAACCTTGGTTCCATTCCACAACACCATGGCTGCGTCCAAGATTCCCTGCTTCTGCCACCAGAATAATTTTCTTAAGAATGGAGACACCAATCTGACCTCCTTGATCGTCTCCAACGGAATGCCCGTTACATCGCTGATAAGCTGCTTCCTGATGCTTTCATAAGACATCACTTCCCTGAAAACACTGTCGTGTTTTAACGAAACAATATTCATTTGTCCTCCCATTCCGCAGGAGAACCTCCATCTGTGAAAAATCTCCTGCCTTTAAATTGTTATAATGGATTAAAAGCATAGATTTTCCAGAAATGGCTTAAAAGAAATATAGAAACCTTTGTATGTTCAAGAAATTGTTATGCTTTACGTTGATTGTAACACATTGGCGGAAATTGTCAATCAAAAAACTTTCAAATATATGTATTTTTCCTCACATTACCAATAGCTCATTATTGACAGGTATAGATAGTTACTGATAAAATATTATTATGTCGATTTTTGGCACATAATGTCATTAAACATACAAAATAAGGAGGCAAAAGAGATGGGCTTGTTTCAGAGTGATAACCCCAAAGAGAAACAACATCAAGGTGTTTTGGGGGCATTCTCAGTCGATGTCATCAAATGGGAACCGGAAACAGATCAGGAGGCCGCTATCATCGTACATAAGTTCCAGTATGAGGATTTCCCAAATGGTTCCTATCTGATTGTCGCGCCGTCACAGATGGCAATTTTTACAAATAATATGGCAGCGGGCAGTTCGACAGACGCAGACGGAGCAGGCCAGTCGCAAGTGTCTATTTTTACCGGTCCGTGCAAGATCAAATTGGAAACGGGGGACAGCAGGTTTGCACCGTTTAGAAATGTCGGGCACGCGCTGACCGGTGGTGAGTCGGCATTTCACAGCACGGTTTACTTTGTGAATACCACCTATATGAACGAGTTGTCATGGGGAACTCACGATCCGATTCTGCTCCAGGATCCGGAGGAGGAAGTGAATATCCATGTGCGGGCGAATGGTCTGTTTGGCGTGCACATAGACCAGACGGATGCTGGCACAGCTGCGGTGCAGGCAAGGAAGTTTTTGCAGAAGGTCGTGGGAACCCGGGCGGATTACGAGAGAAAAGAACTGCTCCAATTTATGCGGGCCAAGATTCTTGAGTATGTGCCCAATCTTTTGTCTCAAAACATGGTGGAAAAACAGATTGGGATATTGAAGATTAACTCTCATCTGTCAGAGTTTTCCCAAATCATATATGAAAAACTGATTGAGCACTTTGACGAATTCGGACTGACACTGGATAATTTCTCTTTTCACAGCATCAATGTTCCGGATGAGGATCTGCGCGAAATCAATGAAATGAAGATTCAGAGAAAGCGTGACCGCCTTGAGGCAGAAGGTCATGCTGCCAAGATGGATATTGAATCTGAGGCTTTGGCCCGCAAGCGTGCCAGAGAAGGCTATACCTATCAGCAGGAACAGGCTTTCGGCGTGATGGGTACGGCTGCGGCAAACGAAGGAACCTCGTCGAACTTCCTTGGCGCAGGCATGGGACTGGGCATGGGAGTCGGCATGGGCGGAGCGTTAGGTGCAGGCATGGGAACGCTGGCACAGGAGACGATAGGGAACGTTTCTGCTGCGGCGCCTTCCCAGACAGAAGCAAAAACTATCTGTCCGTCCTGCAAAGCGACCAATCCCGCCGGAGCTAAATTCTGTTTGAACTGCGGCGAAAAGATGGTTGAAGAGCTAAAATGTCCGGATTGTGGTGCTACTTTGGTAAAGGGCGCCAAGTTCTGCATGAACTGTGGTAAAAAGTTGGTAAGCGTATGCCCGAACTGCGGAGCGGAACTGGTTCCCGGGGCAAAGTTCTGTTTAGAGTGCGGAACGAAAGTGTAAAGGAGACTGTGAGATGAAGGACAAAAACATCAAGAAACTATTGATTATTGAAGGTCTTGTGCTTGTGTGCTGGCTGGTGGTAGTGTTGCTGTTCACAACTTCCGTAGAGGCTGGCTTTTACCTGTGGTGCGGACTTGGATTTGGAATATTCAGCTTTGTCGCGGCAGGAGTATCTCTTTTTTTGGTAAAGGGCGGGGCACACAACAACACAACAGAGATCAGTCTGATACCGGTATACATTACTGCTGTCTATCTGGTGGCGGCGATTGCAGCCAATTCAAATTTTGTCATACGCGTTGATGGCAATTACAAGTTTGTGCCTTTTGCAGTCAACTTCGCTCTGTTCATTTTGTTCGTCTCTGTCAGGATGTTCACAGACAACTATGTAAACAGGGTGGACAGGCAGACAGCGAAAATTTCAGGCAAGGTCGCCCAGAGCGCCAATGTATCATCCATGGTTGCCGTAGTCATCAGCGGGGTATCTGACAAAGATATAAAGCAGAAACTTTTGAAATTAAAGGAAACCATTGATTATGGAAGCAATGTATCCAACGCACAGGCTGCACCGTTCATCAACAAACTGTATGATCAACTGAACACGATTCAGGAGCTGATCAATACAAATGCCGACAAAGCCAAAATTGAGCAGGCAATTGACGAGGCGGAGAAGCTGTGGAAAACGAGAAATTCATTGACAAAATAAGGAGCAAACGATGGATGCAGGAGGATTACAATGCCGCGGCTGTGGCAGCGGAAACGTCGTATTTGACCCAAAGAGAAGGATACTGACATGTCATCAGTGCGGTAAAGAAGAATATTATTCGAGAGCAACCCTGAATGCCAACAGAAAGGTGTTGTTCAGTAAGGAGAATGCCCTTTCTTTCTTTAACAGCGGCAAATTTGACAATGCACAGCATTATGCCTTGGAAATCTTAAATATTGTCAAAGACAACGCACCAGCGCTTTACATCATTGCTTACCATGACGAGTTCGTCATGCGAAAAGAAGGAGCAATGCGTCGCTTTTTTGAGAATGTAAATGAGATTCCCTTTGAATATGATGAAGTGCGCGACCTCAAACAGCTGTTGGTGTCGTCCGCTTACAATATGCTCGACTTCGAGTTCGACATTATCCAGCTGATGGCAGCTAATATGCAGTCACAGGAGGACGCGGATGAGCTGGGGGAATTTATTGATAAGGTTTGCCCTTTCTTCATCAGCAAAAGGACGTCCATGGATTTCTTCACCGAAGAGCATGCCGAGATGTATAAGGATCTGGCAGAGCACTGCGGGGTGCCGAAAACCTGCTTTTCTCTGATAAAGGCCATCAGCGACAATCCGGATTCACCTTATGCCAACAACAGCTTTTATCTGGGGGCAAAGACCAAATACTTTTATGAGCATTTTGTCCTGCCTGTGGGGACGATTGTAAACAGCATGAAGGACAACGAGCTCAAGGCAAAATTTGTGGGCGCATATGAAAAGAAAAAACAACAATACGAGCAGGATGCAAATCTTAAATAGGAGGGTAAAACAATGGCAGACGCGACACATATAGATATTTCACGATTAGAGAATAAAATTGACAGCCTATCAAAACAGACGGACTCTCTCAAAGGGGAAATTTCCGGTATCAGAGGCTCTGTCACGCAGGTTAGGGATGAAATACAGGTACTACGACAGGATTTTGAACGACTGATGAACGAGCAGAAGAAAAATGCTACTCTACAAAGGGCAACCACGGAAATCGTCAGAATCAGACAGGAAATAGAGCAGAATTTTGGCAATTACAAAGTAATCAGAGAGACCATGCTGGGCGTTCTGCAGGCAACAGATTTGGCACTTGTAAAAAAGACGACGATCTCAACAGTGTCCGAGCAGCTGATGCTGTCAACACCAAAATATTGGCTGGCTCCCTGTCTGGTAGCCGTGTCCGCATGGATTGGCAATGACAAAGACCTTGCAGAAAGGGCAATCGCCGAGGCTGTCAAGAGGGATGAGGAACGCACGGCGCTTACTATGGCACTGATCTGTCGCAGAAATAACAGAGTACAAACCTGTTATGAGTGGCTTTCCATCTATTTCCGCAACCAGAACGCAGCAGACTTTTCTGAGGGCAGTCTGGTCTATGTGGATGCTTATGTAAATGGTGTGTTTGGTCCTGATGAACATCATATGTGTGACGACTACATCACACAATGGCTGAGCGAGCTTAAGGGGAGTGACAGTCTGTATGACCGGAATCAGGAGGAGCTATGGAAAAAATACTGTGACAAATTTACCTGTGATTTGGGCACGGTTTATCCTGATTTGAAAGATACGGTTTCGGAATACGGGAACATTCAGTCCTATGTGGGAAGAATCCGCGCAGTAGAACCGCTTTCCAACAATTTTAACAGCATGGCGCATGCGCACATCAATCAGGAAAAACTCAAAACCACAATTGACAAAAATCTGATTGCGTTGATCAGCCGGTACAACGAGGATGAAGAACCAATGCGGCGTGAGGAGGAATATCTTCAAGCAATCAAAGAATACGATGGTGACGAGGCAAAGGCCAAAGCAAAAATTCAAGCACTGGAACAGCAGCGGAAAAAGGAAGCGTTAGATCTCGTCCAGCAGATGTCCAGAGTAATCTTTGGTGAAGACGATGTGTCCGTATCCGAGAAAAAGACTGCGGTATCCTTTTTGAGCAACTATATTAACAGCGGGTTTAAGAGCTACATCAAAGAGCACAAGGAATCTTTCCCGTCGTCGATTACCATGAACGTCAACGGCTGGACGGGACAAACCACAGATGGAAGCAACAGCGCGCAGCTTTGCACGGAATATGCCCAATTCCTGTCGGACAATTGCGGACAGGAGCTGGAGAAGGCACAGACAAAGGCGCCTCTCCTCTGGCTAATCGGTGCAGGCATTACAGCGGTACTGGCAATTCTTGCGTTTTTTGCGTCACCGGTTTTGGGTGTGCTTGTGTTATTGGGTGCAGGCGCTTGCGTACTCATGAGCTTTCTGTCCAAGAAAAAGATTGCCCGTCATATGGAGGAAATCAAGGAAAAATATCAAAACATGGATACAGAAGGCAAGAATAAGATTATGGCATGTGTGGCACAGTGGAATGACGCGAGGAACACTGTAAATCAGTTTGACCGGAATCCGGTTGAAACGCTCATAGCATAAAAGGAGGCATGAACCATGGGAGATAATGGACAAATGGAAGATTTTGACGAGTTGGAGGCCATGTTCGGCGGCTCCGATTCTGACATTGCAAGAATGGAGAAAATTGTGTTGACACAAAATCTTGAGGGATTTGCAAGCTGTTTTCCGGAGTGGGATTTGCATCCACCCCTCAAAAAATAACCCAGAAATATCACAGAAGGAACATATTCACTTAAGCGACAGGGCGCATTTCCATGGGAAATGCGCCCTGTTCCTATGATAAACAATATCTTTTACTACTTCTCCTTAATCTGCCCGTGCAAATCCTGCAGTGACTGCACCTCCCCATTGCCATGCTTCTGCACATACAAAATTCCTTCCGCTGTCGCCCGCGCCGCCGCAATGGTGGTCATATAAGGTATCTTGGCTTTAATCGCCGCCTTGCGCAGATAGCTGTCGTCATGTACGCTATCGCTGCCCACGGGAGAGTTGACAATCAAATCAATCTCCCCGTTAGTGATCAGATCCAGCACATTGGGACGTCCTTCATAAAGTTTCTTAACCAGCTTCGCCTCGATGCCCGCGCCATTGATCAGCTCACATGTATTGCCTGTGGCAAGAATCTGGAATCCTGCCTCGTGAAACGCCTTCGCAATCTCCACAACCTCTTCCCTGTCCTTGCGGTTTACGCTGATAAGCACCGTCCCTCGCAGAGGCAGTCTGGTTTGGGTCGCCTCCTGCGTTTTGAAGAAGGCTTCCCCAACAGAGGGAGAAAGTCCCAATACCTCACCAGTAGAACGCATCTCCGGCCCGAGGATAGGATCCACTTCCGGGAACATATTGAAGGGGAACACTGCTTCCTTCACACCATAATATGGAATGTGCTGTTCCTTTAATCCAGCCACAGGAGAGGGTTTGCCAGTGATATCCGCCGTGATGATCTCCGTGGCGATAGGCACCATCCGAATATTGCAGACTTTCGACACCAAAGGCACGGTACGGGATGCCCTGGGATTTGCCTCCAACACATACACCTTGCCATTCTCAATGGCATATTGCATGTTCATAAGCCCCTGCACATGCATCTCCTCTGCAATCCTGCGGGTGTATTCCTTGATCGTCGCCACGTTCTCCTCCGAAATATGCTTGGAGGGAATAATGCATGCGGAGTCACCGGAATGGACGCCCGCCAACTCGATATGCTCCATCACAGCAGGCACAAAGGCATGTGTGCCGTCGCTGATAGCATCTGCTTCACACTCTGTAGCGTGATTCAGGAACCGGTCTATCAGAATCGGTCTGTCGGGGGTCACACCCACGGCAGCCTGCATATAACCTGTCAGATTCTCGTCATCATACACCACTTCCATCCCTCTGCCGCCCAACACATAGGAAGGACGTACCATCACAGGATAACCAATCTTATGGGCAATATCCAATGCCTCCTCCACCGTGGTCGCCATACCTGACTCCGGCATAGGAATCTGCAGCTTGTCCATCATGGCGCGGAACTGGTCTCTATCCTCAGCCAGATCAATCACGGAGGGAGAGGTTCCCAGAATGCGCACACCATTTTTCTCCAAATCAGAAGCAAGATTTAACGGAGTCTGGCCACCAAACTGGGCAATCACGCCCACGGGCTTCTCCTTTTTATAAATGCTCAGCACATCCTCCAAGGTCAAAGGCTCAAAGTAGAGCTTATCCGAAGTGTCATAGTCCGTGGACACGGTCTCCGGGTTACAGTTGACAATGATGGTCTCAAAGCCTAACTTTTTCAAAGCCAGAGAAGCATGCACACAACAGTAATCAAACTCGATACCCTGTCCGATACGGTTCGGACCACCGCCCAGAATCATCACCTTGGGTTTATCGCTACGGACAGGATTCTTGTCCGGCGCGTTGTAGGTGGAATAATAATAGGCACTGTCAGGAGTACCACTCACATGGACACCTTCCCAAGCCTCCTCCACACCCAGTACGGTGCGTCGTTCGCGAATCTCCTGCTCAGGTATTCCCAGCAAAATACTCAGATATTTGTCAGAGAAGCCGTCCTTTTTGGCAGCGATCAACTGATCATCCGAAGGAAGGCTTCCCTTGCTCTTAAGAAGTGTCTCCTCCTCTTCCACCAGCTCCTTCATCTGCTCAATAAACCATGCTTTCACATGGGTAATCTCGTGAAGCTCCTCCACGGTCGCTCCCTTTTTCAAAGCCTCATACATGGCAAAATGCCGTTCACTGGAAGGGGTAGCCAGCATCTGCAGCAACTGCTCCTTCGACTTCTCCTCCAGCTTGGGAATCTGTCCGAGACCGTAACGTCCTGTCTCCAAAGAGCGGATGGCCTTTTGGAAAGCCTCCTTGTAATTCTTACCGATGCTCATAACCTCGCCCACGGCGCGCATCTGGGTCCCCAGCTTGTCCTCCACGCCTTTGAACTTCTCAAAAGCCCAGCGGGCGAATTTAATCACCACATAATCTCCGTCAGGCACATACTTGTCCAAAGTCCCATATTTTCCACAGGGAATATCCTTCAATGTCAATCCTGCTGCCAACATTGCGCTGACCAGCGCGATGGGAAAGCCCGTCGCCTTAGACGCCAATGCCGAGGAGCGTGAGGTGCGGGGATTAATCTCGATGACAATAATCCGGTCACTCACTGGATCATGGGCAAACTGCACGTTGGTACCGCCGATTACCTGTACCGACTCCACAATGCGGTATGCCTGCTCCTGAAGGCGCTTTTGTAAATCCTCCGAGATAGTCAGCATGGGAGCCGCACAGAAGGAATCTCCCGTATGCACGCCCATGGGATCAATATTTTCGATAAAGCAGACCGTGATCATATTGCCGTCCGAGTCACGAACCACTTCCAGTTCCAACTCCTCCCAGCCGAGGATGGACTCCTCCACCAAAACCTGACCCACCAGACTCGCCTGCAACCCCCTGGCGCATACCACCTTGAGCTCTTCCTTGTTGTAGACCAGGCCGCCGCCTGCGCCGCCCATGGTATAAGCAGGACGCAGAACCACAGGATATCCAAGCCCATCTGCAATCTGCAGAGCCTCATCCACCGTGTAAGCGACCTCGCTGCGTGCCATCTCAATACCCAGGGCATTCATGGCTTTCTTGAATTCAATTCTGTCCTCGCCCCGCTCGATAGCGTCCACCTGTACGCCGATAACCTTCACTTGATACTTGTCCAGAATTCCGGCACCTGCCAGTTCCGCACAAAGATTCAGCCCTGACTGTCCTCCCAGATTGGGTAACAGCGCATCAGGACGCTCCTTGGCGATGATCTGTTCCAGCCGCTCCTTATTCAACGGCTCAATATAGGTGACATCTGCAATCTCCGGATCCGTCATGATGGTTGCGGGATTGGAATTCACCAATACAATCTCGTATCCCAGCTTTCTCAAAGCCTTACAAGCCTGAGTGCCGGAATAGTCAAACTCACAGGCCTGCCCGATAATGATGGGACCAGAGCCTATGATCAACACTTTGTGAATATCTGTTCTTTGCGGCATTTTATTTCCTCCTCAGCCGGCACTTGTATCATGCCGTTTCTTATATTACATCCAATATTTCTATAGTCTCTTGATATTTCTTCTCAACTTCCGGCAGAAGTTTCTCTGCCTCCGAGTACATGCCGCCCCGCAGGAATTCTACCTCCTTGCTGACCACCTCAAACAATCCATCCAGCGACAGATTGCCGCACAGACCTTTGAGGCTGTGAGCCGCCTTAAAAGCATCCTCATATCGTTTTTCCTTCATGGCAGCCTCGTACAAATGAAAGCTGGAATCCTCGGAAAGCTTCTTCAGAAAGCTCAACAATAATTCCTCGTTATTCAAGAAACGATCCATGGCAGTCTCAAAATTTACCGCCTGAGACAACCGTGCCCTTATACTCTCATCCATCTTGGTACTTCCTCTCATTTTCTATAGCTGCTTATCCGCAAAAAGCTCAATGGCGGTGCGGGAATGCTCCAGACATTTCAGAAGCTTCGGAGAAAATACACCACATTTTCCCTCCATGATCATATTGTACGCTGTCTCCTTGTCGAAGGGTTTCTTATAGCATCTCTCGCTCACCAATGCGTCATACACGTCCGCAAGGGAAACAAGCTGTGCAGACAAAGGGATCTCGTCGCCCTTCAAACCATCCGGATACCCCTTACCGTCATCCCGCTCGTGATGGTGACGGCAGATTTCATAGGACACTGTCAGCAGCTCGCTGTCATGAAGATCCTCTTGCAAGAGCTTCAAGATCTCACACCCCTTCGTGGTGTGCGTCATCATAACCTCTCTCTCCTCATCCGTCAGCCGTCCGGGTTTTAGCAGAATACTATCAGGAATTGATATCTTACCAATATCATGAGTGACCGATGCGTGAGCAATGGTATCAATCTTATGCTTGGTCAATCCTGCCTCCGGATACAACTGCATGTAAGTCTGGGCAATAATTCTGGTATAACCCTTCACCCTCTTGGTGTGTGTGCCGGATTCCAGATTCCTGAACTCCACAATATTGCTGATAGCCTCCAACAGATTGTCATTATATGCCTCAATCTGCTGCTTTTGGATATTCAACAGCTTCTGTTGACTCTCTATGATCTCCTCCATCTCGGCGGCACTATTACGAAGGCCAATAATACTATAAACATTCCCTCTAACAACCTCCGCGTCATAAGGTTTGGAAATCACACTGGCAGCCCCCAGAGCATAGACCGCCAATTCCGTCTCCTTATCCGACTGCGCCGTAATGAGCATTACGGGAATCCTCTCCGTAATCCTCTCCGCGTTCAACACCTGCAGCACCTGAAAACCATTCAACACTGGCATAACCAAATCCAGCAGAATCACTACCAAATCCTTCATATGCTTTCCGATTTCCAATATGGCCTGTCTGCCATCTTCAACGGCAATGACGTCGAATTCATCCTGAAACATATTCCGCAAAATCTCTCTGCTCATTTCATCGTCATCAACCACCAAAATTTTTTTGCGATTCAATTCATTGGTCTCCATCATACTCCACTCCTTACACCTTTTTTTATTCCGATTAATTATACTAAGAAAAATCCTATTTTGCAACAATCTCTACATGATTGCCGGTCTACATATCAAAGTTACTCTTCGTCCTTCCGCAGCTGTTTCTGAATCTTGTTGAACACATCCACAATCCCAGGGTCGTACATGCTGCCGCTTCTCTCGTTGATAATCTTCATACTCTCCGCCACGCAGTCGCCTTCGCCGGAACGCCGCTTCCAGATCAGGGTGTCAAAATCATTGACCACCGCCGTGATTCGGGCGGCAAGAGGAATCTCCTTACCCTTCACATTCTCGGGATAACCGCTTCCGTCCCAATTGGCATGATGATACCTGGCAATCAGTATCGCCATGTCAAGGAACCGGCTGCTATCATTCTCCGCGGCAATTTCCTCCAATATCTTGGCCCCCTCCTCCGCATAACTTCCAACCGCCTGATTCGGGTTCTTCCCATCTCCCTCTTCCTGCAAGAGAATATTGTCCGGCATAATAATATTGCCTATGTCGTGAAGTTTAGCCGCCGTCCCGATGGTCTCTATGAATTCATCGGTGATCAAATTCTCATACTGGGGAACCAGCTGAAGACTCTGGGCAAGAAGATGGCAATTATAACCCACCTTTTCCAGATGTCTCCCTATCTGGGGATTGCGCCTTTCCATCACCTTTGTCAAGGCTAACAGCACTCTCTCCCGTTCCTTCTCCATCTGTTTCTTTTGCTCAGCTACCATCTTGTGCATCATCCGGTTGTAATCTTCCATCTCCTGCTTGATCCGATAACTGTTGAGCTGGTTATTCACACGCATGACAACTTCCAGCCGGTCAAAGGGTTTGGGAATAAAGTCCACAGCCCCCGCCAGAAACGCCGCCTTCTTATCCTCACTGGTATCCGCCACTGTGATAAAAATAAACGGGATTCCTCTTGTCCTGGGGTTGCTTTTTAACAATTTGCAAAACTCCAACCCATCCATTCCCGGCATGGAGAAATCAGACAGAATCAGCTGTGGCATGGTATCCTTCATAATGTCCAGCGCCGCCTCCACATTCAGGGCGCACAATGCCTCATACCCTTCTGCCTGTATAATATTTTCCAAAATCTTCACATTGACACTCAGGTCGTCAACAATGAGTATTTTAGGTGGATTTTTCTTCTCTGCTTCCATGCTTCACACCCCCTTTCTTTAGTCTCCCAATCGCTCCGCCAGAGCAGCCTTCAACTGTTCATATGCTTCCATACTCTTCTCATAATTCTCCTTTCGGACAGCCATTCCCAGGCGCAGAACCAATCTCTTCATATCACCGTCCACGCCCTCTGTCAGCGCTTTGATGGTCTCAGTCATGGTCTCAGCGCGCTCCCAAGAACCAAGCTCCATGGACAATAACAGTTTCTCCATCCGCTTGTTAAGCTCCGCCTTGTTTTCCGGAGATCCAAAAGTAAGGTAATCACCATCCGACTCCTGCTCCATACCGACAGTGAGGTTCGACCACTTTTTGTATGTCTCGCTCAACTCCCTGCTCTCGCCCACATTCTGCCCTGTACGTAATCGGATGCTGAAAGAGAAACAACTCCCCTTTCCCTTCTCGCTCTCCACATGAATCAACCCATTCATCATTTCCACAAGCTGCTTTGTGATGGACAAACCCAGGCCCGTTCCGCCAAAACGTCTTGTGATGGAGGCATCCACCTGTTGAAAACTCTGGAACAGCTTATCCTGCTCCTCCTTGGTCATGCCGATTCCCGTGTCCTTCACCATAAAGAACAGTTCCACCTCATCATTGATCTGCAGGGTCTTGCTCACATCCACACTAATCTGCCCCACCAAGGTAAACTTTATGGCGTTGGAGAGCAAATTATTCAATATCTGATTAATTCTCAGGGCATCCCCTATGACAAATTGTGGAATATTTTCGTCTATGTAGACACTGACATGAAGCTCCTTTTTATTGAGTGCCGCCATATGCGTGGCGATCACCTGATCCATCATTTTATAGAAATCGAATTCCGTCTCCTCCAGCGTAAACTTGCCCGCCTCCATCTTGGAAAAATCCAAAATATTGTTGATGATGGCGGACATATTGTCACAGCAATAGAGAATGATCTGCAGGGTCTCCCGCTGGGCTTGATCCTCTATGCTGTCCAGCAGAAAAGTCACATGTCCCTTGATGCCATTGACCGGCGTTCTCAGCTCATGGGTAACATTGGCGGTAAATTCGTTCCGCACCCGCAGGTTCACACTCTCCTCCTCCTTCAATTGGCGAACCAGCATATCCATACTTTTGTCCCATGTGATATCCCGGGCCAGAAGGCAGTCCACCCCCTCCTCCACAGGGACGAACCGCAGTGTCACCGGAAAACAGGAGCTGTTCTTTCGATAGATCACCGTCTCCTCCACCTCTTGAAGTTTCGTGATGTCAAAGTCGGCATTTGCCCCCGCGTCCTGCTGAAATTCCTGTTGGAAAAGCTTCTGCATATTGCACTGCTCCAGCTCCTCCTTCGTGTAATCCAGCTTTTCCCTGGCAGAACGATTGGCATACAACACCTTCCCAAGCTTGTCAAAAGCAATGACTATCTCCGCTGTCTCCTCCGCTACCACGGAATCTAAGCGCTCTATCTCCATATTCCTCATCTTCCTTTCCGAAAAATATCCCTTGATTCGTCATTTTCCGTCACCGTGATTATACCATGTTTTCAAGCCATTCACAACTTTCTTTTGTACCAGAGGCGGATTTCCCACAGCTACAAGCAGCCCCTCTATGCTTCATCAGACGCCTGCCCGTCATGTGCGAGCCATTTGCATTCCGTCATTTCCATATGGCTGAATATCGCTTTAAAAGAGGAATCTTCCGGACTACAGGCATAAATTCCAAATTGAATTTTATCGGACGCTTTCCACATATGGCATATTCTCATTTGCTGAAACTTTTCGCCATCCGCAGAACATTCTATGCAAAAATCATCCTCTCTGCGGCTCAATCGATACCACATGGATTTGATCGAAGCATCTATTTCCGTGGTTGCCCAGTCAGAATATCCATGATTCGTCACAACACTCCCCAAATGTTGAAATACATCGTTTTCGTATTCAATGGAACCTTTTAACCAGTTTTCACTGTCCAGATACATCACAATTCCGCATTGGTCAAAACGGTGATGACTCTGCTCAAACTCCGTTTTGACAACAAATGAAAAAAATTTCTCTCGTGTTTCCATTTGCAGCACGGGTGCATTGTCATTCCGGAAATGATAATATGTGCGCTGCCATAAATCAGTGTGCGGCTTTGTTACAATTTCAACTTGATTAGGTGTGATTGTGTACGCTTCCGGCTCTCTCGTCCATTGCAATTGATTCACATCAAATTTCATATTTTCCTCCATACCAGCACTACAATAAATTTCCGTCTGAATCATAAAACGCATCGCAATAAACCAGTTTTCCAGAAGTCTTATTCTTTGCCGATCCATCAAGAAACATGATCTGTATATGCTCATTATCAAACTCATTATCCGATACCGTAATCCCATAAGGTTTCCCGCTCTCAAATCCAAACCGAGTATAATAACCTCCTCCCAGCAGAACAATCCACGAATAATTTAATTCTTTGGCTCTGCTGATACATTCTCTTACAAGGGCGGAACCGACTCCTGCATTTTGATATTCTTTCTGTACTCCTAACGGGCCCAGCGCCAGACCAGACTGACCACCGATCACAGCCTTTGTCAGTGCGTTATAGCCAATCACAGCTTCTCCGTCTAAGGCAATCACACATAACTCCGGCACATATCCGTCTGATCTCAATACTGTTTCCGCAAATTCCCATTCATTGAAAACTTCATTGCTCCCCTCACGAAAGAATGCACTTTTTAAAACCGTTTTCGTTTCTTGCAGATATAAATTTTCAAATGTCTTTAGTTCCATAATCTCTCCACTTCCTATGAATAAAGCTACTTTTTTAATTATAACATGCCAGCCCTCCGAAAAATAGTCTGAATTGAAAATAGAGCTGATTTATTCCCGGATATGTGATAAAATCATTCCAGACAATGAATCGAAATATGAGAGGGAGAGAATCGCAAAATGAAGTTTCAAGAAAAAGATATTCACTTAATGATAGACGGGATGGGTATCGTATTTTATTCGCCTGAAACAAACAAAAATATTCCTGAAGGCTGTAACTTCTTTATAGAAGAATATGAAAAACCGGAAGATGTGGTGAAACACATCAAGAAGGGCGATGTGGTAGGTTTTTGCACTGGAACCGGTGGAAATTTTACACTCAAGTTTAGAGAAGGCTACCCTGAAGAAGAATTATTCACGGAATATCCCGTTGCGCTTCGCCTGGGCATTGATATCCAAGATGAAAAATTATGCGTAATTGATTTGTTTTGGTTGATGGACTGGAATCCGGAGTGTCCTGTGGAACAAATCATTCCCATAGATTCGGGATATTACCATATCACATTATGCACAAAGCAGCCTGATTCGGGCATTTGGGGTGATGAACAGACCATATTTGTGTATTTAAACAAATTAGATTCCATGCCGGAATTGAAGTATTTTGGTGTACCTACGCTGCTTCCACAGTGATTAACAATTTTAGAATTATTTGTTTTCAAGAGTCATTTTGGGCTGGAAAAATGTGTGACAAGTTCTTCCGAGTATTCATACTCCCGCCACAGGAAAGTACCACGCATCACGACTATATGGCAGCATCTCATCCGCCATACACAAAATCACCCCCGGCTGAACATCCATTTTCAGCTTATTAAGCACAGAAAAGTTTTTATCGGCATGATCCGGCATCTTTGCTTTCTTTATTTCCACAGGATAGATTCTGTCTCCTTCCACAAACAGCAAATCAATCTCTTTGCCGTCAATATCCCGATAGTAATATAAATCCGGTCTCTTTCCCGCGTTATAATAATTTTTTACAATCTCACTGACCGCATAGGTCTCAAAAAACGCTCCATCCATAGCGCCATTTTCTAAGGTTTCCGCATTGGGCCATCTGCACAGATACGCGGCAAGACCAGTATCCAGAAAATACATTTTTGGTGTTTTTACCAGTCTGTTTGTAATATTGTTATAATATGGGCGAAGGATATAAATAATCCCGGAACGCTCCAAAATAGAAACCCACTCTTTTGCTGTGGGCGCGGATACGCCAATCGCATTTGCAATCTCGCTATATTTTAGTTCCATGGAAGTCCTTGCGGCCATAAACACGAGGAAATCATAGAACTCACCCAGTTTTCCCACCAGTGACAAATCCTTAATATCCCGCTCCAGATAGGTGTTAACATAATCCGCATAGAATCGCTCTCGATCCATATCAGATACAATCAGCTTTGGCATTCCTCCCCTAAAAATCCGCTCGTATATCTCATGGACATTTCTGGAACTGCAATATTGCATTCTCTCCCGGAGCTTTTCAAGTGCCGGTTGAAAGACACATGCCCCCCGTCCATCCAACTCGGCAGCTGATAGACTGGACATGTCAAAGACCGCTATCCTGCCCGCCAGAGACTCCGATACATCCTTCATCATTTTGAATTTCTGGGAACCGGTAAGCCAGTACATTCCATTGTTATCCTCACCGTCTAACGCCTTCTGATCCACAATCCTCTTCATCTCCAGCAGAATAGAAGGCACACGCTGAAACTCATCAATCAGAAGCGGATAACCATAAGTTTCAAAGAAAAGCGCCGGGTCTTTCTCTGCGAGCCTTCTTGCATTTCCATCATCCAACGTCACATATCGGCGCTCCTTTTCCTTTATATGATTCAACATGGTTGACTTCCCTACCTGCCGCTGTCCGCACACCATGACTACCGGGTATAGTTTTGACGCTTCTCTGACCTGATTTTCCAAATGTCTCTGTATATACAATGGTTTAACCTCCTCGACAACTTTCGAGTAAAATAAACTTACACTTTATTTTACTCGAATCAAGTGCGGGTGTCAATCTAATCCTTCCTCTTTATTTCGACTTTTCTTGCATAAAAAATGCCATAAAATTGGGCAGAGAATCATTTTTTCTCTGCCCGTCTTTTCAACCTAGTCTGTCTCAATCCAGCCTTACGACCTGATTTTTTCCACCCGCCTTTGCCATATAAAGAGCTTTGTCTACCCTGTTATAAAGCGCGTCTGCGGTTTCATCCTTTGCCTGTGTCACGCCAATGCTGACTGTCTGGCAGCCGGCAGTTTCATAGGATACCGAAGCAAACGCCATACGGATTTTCTCTGCCAGTGTTACCGCGTCATCCGCATTGCTATCCGACAGCAATATCATAAATTCCTCGCCACCCCAACGCCCCAGGTAGCAGCAGTCTAATCCAGTCGTTGTCTTCCTGAGCACGTCAGACAGCGCCTGAATCACACAGTCGCCCTCCTGGTGTCCATAGATATCATTTACCTTTTTAAAATTATCAATATCCAGCATAATCAGAGAAATATTGTTACGCGCTCCCTGATATGTACGTTTATCCAAGGCACTGCGAATCCTTCTCTCAATCTCCGCACGGTTATAAAGCCTTGTCAACCCGTCCGTAATAGAATTTAAAGCAAGCTTCTGATTCATTTCCTCCAACTCTGCAGTGGATGCCTCGATAAAGGAAACAAAACGTCTGATAATAGGTATCTTTTCGTCAGTGTCAATCTGTGCCTTGGCAAAATTCACTTTTTCGCCTGTCTTCGGCGGTTCTCCTTCTCGCATGGCAACAAGCACAAGGGTCACATTGAAATTGAGCATATCGCCCTTTATGCGTATAAACTCGCCATGTGTATAAAAACCCGTCGTAGGCGCGACACTGTTAAACAAAATCGTCTCGTCACTGATATGTTCGTCTCCCCAAAACGCCTTTCTGGCGGCACAGGAAAAGGTCTGTATCACCTCCGGCCCAAAATCCGCGATCTTCTGTCCATCCTCCCTGATACTGGCAAGAATTGTTTCCGGGTCACCATAGGCCAGCCTTACCATCGCATCCTCCTGCATGTCAGAGGACATTACAAGAGAATCGTCATCATTGACGGCCAGCGGACAACGCAGAATGTCAATATCGCCATGTTCCAAAAAGAGCGGGAATTCCAGCGTATTGGAGAAAAATCTTTCATTTTTGTTGATATTCAAAAATCTCCGGTATACGTCCAAGGCAGGTTTGCCGTCCAGCTCATACAAGATCTCCCTGTCCGCCTTTGTGACCCTGAATTTTCTTTTTAATGGCTTCCATCCCGAAATAAAGGTGCTATATGTATGGAAATCGTTTCCGCCCAACAGCAGGAAAATGATACCATGCTCCAAAAAACCGTTTCCTTTGGAAAACACCAACGCCCTCTCATCATCCATATCGGGATTAAATGCACCGCCGCCAAATACCTGAATATCCTCCCGCAAACCGCTCATTTCATTACAGAACTCCATCATGGACATATCCATGATCGTGGCATGCATTTCCACCGCCTGAACCCACGGATTTGCATCACAGTGTTTCTTAAGCGCCGCCACATCCTTCGCCGCATTTTCCTCCGTAAAAGGAAGCTGCAAAATTTTTGCCTGAGTAGTCTCATATTCAAAAATGGTACAGGTTAAAATAATCTTGGTGTCCGACAATGCCCCATCCATGATATTGGCGTTCGATGTACATCCCAAATACAACGCATCGGGCATTTCATTATCCAGACAATCACAAATATGCCGGATATGCTCAAGCTCCATATCCTCCGAATATATTCTGAATATGGTGGCATAACCCGAATGGGAAGTCCGCCACTCTTTAATTTCCTTCAGCTTTTCAAGGAAGCCCTTGTCATCTTTATAGAGAATTTGAAATTGTTTCATGACCCTCTCCTATGTGTTGCTTTATAATCTCTTCCACAATATATTATAATTGTTCTTTATTCGAAAAACAAGAAGAAAACCATCTTTGAATATATTTTTTGCTTACAGGCTTTTCTAAAAATATCGACCATCTCATTAGTTCACGAGTGCCCCCTGCACAAGAAGCCTCGCGTTATTTTCTCCACCCAAACAGGTTGAGAGTGTCAGTATTTCCTCCGTATTTTCAGGCGCGCCCATCCGATTTGCAAATTCATGAAACTCTAATTCGTCAGAAAAATCCAAATAATATGCCTCATCACTTATATCTGTTACCTTGACTGCAAAAATATTATAGTGCTTTACTTTACCATCTTTATCAAGACAGATTTCCGAATGGTTCTGAATAAAATCTTCTTCTAAAAAATATCGCAGCTGACCAAACATCAAAAGACTACCATCCAAGTCCCGTGCATCATGTCCGTAGATGATTGTATGCGGTGATGTGGCAGCATCACATCTATAATCCATAAAGATTGCACCCAGTTCACTTTCTTCGCCCGTAACTGCCGTATGCAAATATTTTAAATTATCAGTCCCACGTACCACAGGAAATGTTATGTCAGAATCCGGAATATACAAATTACAGTAATAATCTTCATTGATCCTTGATACATCATTTGAATCCAATCTTTTCGTGGATTTTTGTACGTCCATAAAATAATGAATCATATCTGGAATTAACAATATTGCCACCACGAAAGCAATGATTGCTATGGCTTCAAAAACATATGTACTGCTGTTTTTCTTATATTTTTTATTTTTTCGCAAATGTCCTGCCTCTCGAATATTTTGCAATGATGCACATCATCACCGCTACACATCCAGCCAAAATCATGATTCTGAATTTTAATACCCTGCTTTCCACTCCGGTATTAGGAACCGTTCCAAATGAATTCTTTGATAAAGTGAAGGTCAAGCTTTTACCGGATAGCAACTCTTTCAGCTCATCCTTTGACATATTTTGTACCTTGCCGATTCTTGTATAGCTATAACTATTGGAGCCATAAAATACACAAAGCGTGTCAGAATTATATAACAGGACATCGCCCGCCTGAGCCGTTATGGACGTATCATCTGATGGAAGTGATGTTCCCAAGCTTCCATATTGTTCAAACCCATTTCTGGTCATATTGATCGTTAGATCGCCTGTGGCAAGCATTTCGTTCAGCTTCTGTGTTGCCGCATTATCAACCATCTTTACTTTTATTTGTTTTCCGCCAGCACTGATATAGAAAACACTATCATCTGTATCTGCCGCATAAGCATTGGTTGTGGCACAAACTGCGGCTAACATTAGTATGATTATCAAATTAACTAATTTCTTACCAAATTTCATTTGAAGTCTCCTAATTCGAATACAGCCAAAGATAGTACTTGTATTTTCTCTGTTACCTGATACAATTATATGTATGAACGCAAGTTCTGTCAATCATGTATAAAAAGAGGTAATCATTATGAGAAAGAAGCTCGACATTACAGAAGGCATCTTCCCGATGCCGGTATTGCTGGTAGCGACTTACAATGAGGATGGCAGCGTTAATGTGATGAATGCGGCATGGGGAACTATGCAGGAGAGAGACAAGGTCGCTCTCAACTTGACGGAGACACACAAGACAGTGAAAAATATCAAGGCAGCCGGCGCATTTACAGTAAGCATTGCCGATGCAGCTCATGTGATTGAAGCAGACTATTTTGGCGTCGTGTCAGGCAACAGCGTTGCAAATAAGTTTGAAAACAGCGGGCTTACCGCAAGCAAAGCCGAAATGGTGAACGCACCGGTGATCAACGAATTTCCACTCTGCTTAGAGTGTGAGTTTATTGAATATCAAAACGGAGAATATGGCTGTGGCGTGATCGGCAAAGTAGTAAATGTGACAGCAGATGAAAGCGTTATGGTGAATGGCAAAGTCGATATGTCTCTGGTAAATGCCATCGCATTTGACCCGTACACACATGGTTACTATAAGGTAAACGAACGCGTGGGAGAAGCGTTCAAAGACGGTTTACAGCTCAAGTGAGTTCGAAGGATAAAAGGAAGGATTAGGGTTATGAAAAAGAAATTAGGGTTTTTGTGTGTTTTTTTAATGATAATTCTTTCATCGTGTGGTTCAAAAAAAGATGAGAAAATTGAGCAATACAAAAGTGAGACACATAATTCAGAACAAACTATTAGTGATGTAGCCCAAGAAGAATTGGAACAAATTGACCAAACAGAAAATGATAGCGAGGCAGTATTGCAAGAGAGGGATGCAAATAACCCTGTAGTAGTTGGAGAGAGTGTTAATATTAAGTATTTAGATTATTTATATAATAAAAAATCGGATGGCTCTCCCTGTATTGTAGAGTGCAATATTACTTTCAAATCTTATGACAAAGATGCTGGTGTAGTTTGTTTGAATTATGAAATTGTGTCAAGTGAAACGAGTGAAGCAGTACATGTGGATGATAAAATGTCCAGTTTGATATATGCATTAGTAGATGAAAATATGACAAAAAGCTTTGTTCAAAGTGATGGAGTTTATAGAGAAGATACAGGTAGTTCGCTGATTAGTGTTTACGAAACGGGAAATGTAGATTGTTGTATAAATGTCAGCAATAAAAATTTTCTGCAAATTATCTATTCGCCACCAACCGAAGATAATATAAGCGGTAAAAATCAATTTTATTCAGAAAATACTCTTTGGTTTGAATTAAAATAATGAATTAAGAATACTAAAAAGGCAAATTATTAATCCGCCTTTTTAGTATTCTTTTTTGTCGGTTTAGGGATTTCCAAACTCATGGCAGCTTCCATTCCTCCGACACTCATCGTCATTACAAGCACTAATTTGACATTTCATCCGATACCATATCATTTTCAGCAGTAGGCGCCTGATTATCGGTATCCTGCCTTGAAGTTTCATTCGGTGCTTTTGTCGGTTTAGAGATTTCCAAACTCATGGTGGTTTCCATTCCCCCGATACTCATGGTCATTACAAGCACTCTTGAACCGTCCGGTTTCACAATGATTTCCGTTTTTGATTCGGATTCCTGACCCACTGCCTGCTCTGATTCCTCATCTGATAAAACCCTTTCATCATTATGCCCGCTCTTTTTGAACCAGTCCTCCCAACCGGAAACATTTTTAACAACACTACCCATACTGTGGTAAACATCCAACACCGAAGCTTGGCGCGTTGTGTTAGCTGACTGCTTTTTGTATCTAATCCCTTCTAAAGCAGTATGATCAAAATCTTTTCCGGATGTATTTCTTGTTGTTTTCTTTACCTCATACCTCATCAAAGAATTTGAAGTAATTCCACCAATGCTCATTTTTCAAACCCTCCATTGTCATCAATTATTTTAATGGCGGCTCCTCTGTCAGTCAGAGCCGCTTCTGCTCTCTTGCAATAAGTCCGAGCAGTTCACCTTTATTTCCTGATCATGAAATCCCAATATGCCTGCATACTATATTGGTAATATGCCGCAGCCTCTTTCCGGCTCAGCAGCTTCATGTCACTTATGGCATTCTTGAACATATCCATGAAATCCCGTCTGTCATTCAATCCCATGTCCCCTGTCCCCATCGGAAGGGAACTAAAGCCATTCCGCTTCTCCACGCCCGTATATGCTTCTAATGCCCTCATCTCTACGATTGTCGCAAATTTCGGATTAATCTTGTTGATATGTATGGTCTGCTCAAATTCATCCCCTTTTTCATCAATCCCCTTTGCAATCACAGTTGGATCATCTTCTGTTGAATTTTCCGCATATTTGATGTAAAAAGATAATCCAGTTCCGTTACCACCAGAATACAGCATATCGTCCGTTTTCATATAGACAGTGTGACCTTTTTTCCCTGCCATATTGTTCATCTGCTCCGCAAAACTCGTTCCTGACACATTTTGCCGCGTCCTTTTTGTTGTATCCCCTGCCATTGGGTAGCCTGCTGTTCCTATTCCATTAATACCCATTTTCCAATTCCTCCATTATCACTGTTTATAAAACGTTTTTGAACTGGTATTCGTTCTATCTTAGCATTGTCCTTTGTCCTATTAAGCAGATTATCTGCCTTATTCGGCAATCCTCCGATCTTCCCATCGGGCGTCAAAATTTTTATTTTATTAAAGAAACATTAGCTTCTTCATTGGATTTTCTTAACATTTCTTCCATAGCTTTCACATATTCATCAAATGTCATAACCACAGAAGATCCCACAAAACTATAAA
>CAMWLG010000032.1 GCA_947175035.1 uncultured Lachnospiraceae bacterium
TGCCCAGAGAGTGAGCCTCCTGCACACAGATTCTCTCCTTCTTGGGGTCTACCACGAAAATTGCGTCGGGAACCCTTGTCATATTCTTGATGCCGCCAAGGTTCTTCTCCAACTTCTCCCACTCCTTGCGCAGTGCAATTACCTCTTTCTTGGGCAACACATCAAAAGTGCCGTCCTGGGACATGGTCTCAATCGCATGCAGTCTGTCAATGCGGGAACGGATGGTTCTGAAATTGGTAAGCATACCGCCCAGCCATCTCTCATTTACATAATACATACCACAGCGCTCTGCCTCTGTCTTAACAGCATCCTGCGCCTGCTTCTTGGTGCCGACAAAGAGAATGGTGCCGCCCTGTGCCGCGATCTCGGAGATTGCGCGGTAAGCCTCGTCCACCTTGCCCACAGACTTCTGCAGGTCAATAATGTGGATACCGTTTCTCTCGGTGAAGATATAGGGAGCCATCTTGGGGTTCCATCTTCTGGTCTGATGTCCAAAATGAACACCTGCTTCAAGTAACTGTTTCATTGAAATAACGCTCATGTCTTTCCCTCCATTTGGTTAGATTCTTCCGCTCTTCCGTATGCATCGGGCCTGCGTTAAAGTCCCGATGAGCTCTGACGGCAATTTTGGCGGTTTTCCGCACAAAACACCACCGTCAAATCAGAAGGCGTGTTTTTTCGCAACAAACGAATTATAACATATGAAACTGTTTGTGACAAGGGGGAAAATTTTTTCATAAAAGAAGAAGTATTAACCTGCTATCATTTTAGCGATTTCCTCATGACTAGTGCCGGGCAGGATCTCATAGGTGCCCGTGTGGATGGTTCTGGAATAACCATTGTCACAAAGGAATGCATCAAAAGCAGCCGCATCCTCCACAATTCCTGCGGCAGCTAGCTTCCTACTAACGGAATAGGAGCTGTCGCCCCCTGAAATTATAAGAGTAACCGCTGCCGTCCCATCTCCTCCGGAGGGTTCTTCGGCATTATCTGACGCTGCGGGTGTCGAAGCCGCAGAAGGAGCACTGCTTTCCGGCTGCTCCGCGCTTTCTGTCGGTGTATTGCTTTCCGATTGGTCTCCGCCCTTGGACGGCTCTGTGCTTTCCGTCTGGACACTGTCCGTAGGCTCTGTGCTTTCCGGTTGGACGCTGTTCGCAGGCTCTTGGCTCTCTGGCTGGACACTGCCCGTAGGCTCCGTGCTTTCTGGCTGGTCACCTGCCTGTCCGCCCTCCCCCTTAAGTGAAGAAAGCTTTTGGGAATCGGCCTCTATCATGCCAAGCTCCAGCGCGCGCTGACGTATCTGTGCATCTGACAACGGTTTGTTACCTGCGTTGGCAATTGCCAGAACAATTGTGGTGAGCAGTATTCCCACCGCCAATCCCCTTAAATAATATCTAAGCTTCATATTCTCCTCTATCTTCAATCCAAAATTCATTTTTAATGTTATTGTCATATGCCGCAAATAATCGCAATCATCCTAAACCATTTGCAAAATGCTGCTACGCTTGGTTCTGAACAGTTACAGATTATTATATAAATCAATCACAAGCTTTACCTCGCCTACTCCCAAGCCAAGCTCTTTCGCAATGGCAACCTTGGATTTGCCCTGCTGACGCATTTTCAAAATCTGTTCATTCTTGCTTGCTGCCGGCTCCTGCCCCATGGCCATAAAGCTCAAGTCCACAGGCGGCTTGGCAGGAACTTCCGCAGTAGGAATCTCCGCAATCGGTTCTTCCCCCGCCTGCACCGGCTCGTCCGTCTTGGGCGCGGCAAGCCTTGCCAGTCCCGTCTTGACCTCTTTCGCAGGTGCGACTTCCCGTGCCTGCACTGTCTCAGTCATCAACGGCTTAATTGACTCCACTGCAATGCTCTCCGGCTTCAGCTGTTGAAAAGAATTCACCACAGCCTCCGCCTCCCGCTTGGTCTCCTCGACCTCCTTCACAGCCTTGTTGACTTCCGTCATTGTTTCCTTTAGGTTATTGTGCTTGCTGTTGAGCATATCGTATAAGAACATTGCTTCCTCATGGTTCTTGTGAATCTCCTGCAAAACCGTGTCAGAATACTCATTGACCGCCATAATCTTCTCGTTTGTCAGTCTCTCCAGAGAGCGCTCTGTCTTCTCCACCGCGTAGCCGACAGCCTCGTCCACCACGTCATCCACATGCTGTCTGATGCTGTCCATCTCCTGATCAACCAGGGATTTTATCTCACCCTGCGCTAACTCCTTTGTCTCCTGGGTCACTTCTTCGCGCGCCACAGGAATCACAAAGCTGAGTATCGCAAGGACACCGCCCACAAAAAGCAGCACAATCTCCAAAACACCCATGCCCTTCTCCTCAGACCTTCATATCAAAGCCGCCGCCTTTCACGATCACGCGGTCTTTCTCTTCTTTCTTTTTACGGTTTTTACCCCCGTCACCGGCATATTCATTGTTGCCCTTGTCCCGGGCATCATGTTTTTTATTGTGCCAATCAGCATCCGATCTGTCCGTCACGGTCTTTGCCTGCTCCTCCACCGTGCGTTCCCCTCTGACACTTAGATGCGACTGGTCAAGCATAGGCTTATTGTCCTCATTCTGCTTGATCGTCGTATAATCCTGCGCCCTGCTGATGGTCGTAAATTCTATCGTGCCAAACGCCATATTCTTCCTCCTATAGCGGAGCCAATTTGACCTCGCCCTTAACCCGCTCGAATTTACAATACTTATAACTGCTCTGGAGCACCATGGAGACATCCCCAATCACAACCGTGGTACCCGCGTACACCTCTCCGGTGACCTCCACCACTGCCTTGCGCTGTGAATCCAAGACCTGCTGCATATCCGTAATCTTGCGATTCTGCTCCTCAAGCAATTTTTTGCTGCTTTCCATAGCTTTGACAATTCCTCTGATATAATTCATTTGCTCCGGGGAAAATTTCACTCCCTTTGCCCTTTTCTCCGCAAAATTCTGGAGAATCGGCTGAGAAGCCTTGATATTTTTCACATTCTCTGCAGCTTCCTTCTGCAATTGAATGTACTCCTCCTTCAGCTTGGGATTCACACCAACCTCCACAACAGTAGGTGCCCCCATCTCTGCCCCGAGGTTCTTTACCTTGACCTTGTTGCCCGCCTGCACATGACCTCCAGTCACAAAGCCTTTCTTGCCTTCCACTACAATCTCGTCCCCCGCAGATACATCGCTGTGCAGGATTGCCTCTGTATTCACATAACCGTTCTCCGCCACAACCGTTGCACTCTCAATGAATTTGGCAACGATGTTGCCACCCGCCTGCAGGGTTCCCTTCGACATACCGTTCATGCCCCGGGCTATGATAATATTGCCTCCTGCGTAAATATACGCGCCCTCAACCACACCGTTGATCACCACGTTGCCATTGCACCTTATGGAATAATTGGACGCCACATTTCCATTGACCTGCACGCTGCCCTCAAAATCAATATTTCCCGTGGAAATATCCACATTTTCCACCTCATAGACGTCCGAGACAAACACCTTATCCTCCACCAGCATCACATGTCCGGTAACCTCTGAGCTGATAGACATTTTATCCTCGGAAAGCGCTATATGGTTCCCGTATTTCAAACTTAGCTTTCTCACGTCTCTGGGCTTGATTCGATTGCCCAGGACGTTCATTCCATATTCACCCTCGTCCGCAGGGATAATGCGGGCGAGCAAATCCCCCTTCTGGCAATGGTTAATCACATTCAAATGGAAATAGTCCACACTTCCATCCTCGCGCATGGTCGGCTGTGCCTTCAAGTCCGTGTTAAAGAAATACTCAATCTGCGCATCCGTTCCATGCCTAGGCTCCTTGCCCTTGGCTACCAACAAATCCGTGCAAAAGATCCCGGCAGACTGGAAATGTCCCTGTAGCTCGGACATCTGAATGCCTGATACAATCTTTTTATAGCGCAAATCCGCCAAAAATTCATTGAAAGTCATGCGCGATCCACCCTCCGAGGGAGAATAAAAACGCACAGTGGCAAGCATATTATCCTCACTGATATCAATCCGATAGGTCTCGTTGATCACCGGGCAGGCGCCCTTCCCCAAAAAGCATGTCATCTCCTTGCCAGACTCAAGAAACTCTTTCAAATTAGACAAATCATATGCAATATTGTTTGACTCTAACCAAGTCACCACTTCACCGAGACCGAGTGCCACGCCATCTTCCTTTGGTGGGAAGAACTTGATTCCGTAGCCACCGCCCGGAGCACTTACCAGTTGAAAATACCCGTTCTGCATACTGTCTCCCTCCTTTATGCCGACCTGTCACCATAATAGTCAGCTTGTCAAAATCCCCATATAATCTCCCATTTTCACCTTCATCTTCTGCAATGCCCTGGTATGCAGCTGCGAGATTCTAGACTCCGATACCTCTAATATGTTGCTGATTTCCTTCAAGGTCATCTCCTCATAATAATAGAGGGTAATCACCTTCTGTTCCTTTTCTGTAAGGAGGGCTAACGCCTCACCAAGTACCTTGGCCAGTTCTTCCTTCTCAATACTCTCCTCGGGACTGGCGAAATGTGAGGTAGTGTGTCTGCCGGCATCCTGCGGCACGTCACTTCCCTGTTCCATATACTCGTTTAAGGAAACCAGTCCGGTAATCTTCATCTGGGACTGCCAATCTACATATTCCTCACCCGTAATGCCAAGAGCCCGTGCAATCTCCTCGTCACTGGCCGCATGCCCTGTCTCCTGCTCAATCTCCCTGATCACAGACTCAATCTTTTTCTGCTTCTGCCTGATTGTGCGGGGAATCCAATCCATTTTGCGGATCTGATCCAAAATAGAACCTCTGATACGCAGACTGGCATAGGTCTCAAATTTGACCTCTTTCATGTAATCAAACTTGTCAATCGCATCAATCAAGCCAAAAATGCCATATCCAACAAGATCCTCATACTCTACATTATAGCCTAAATACATACTCAGCCGACCCGCCACGACCTTTACAAGCGGGGCATATTCCAATAATATTTTTTCCCTTAAATCTGCACTTTTCGTCTTTGCATATTCTTCCAGCAGCTTTTTCTTTCCTGCCTCATCCATTGGAACGGCCTCCTTCGTCTGTTATCAGCTCGCTTCGTCCTCTATTTCCTGTTCCTCTATCCCTTCCTGTTTGTTTGACACGGTCTCTTTCGTCTGTCCGGACTCTTTCTCGATAACCTCGCCCTCCTCGGCCGCTTTCTGCTCATTCTGCTTGTCAAAATAATCCAGTGTCCACTTGAGAATACTTCCCAAGATATAAAACAGTACAAGCACGATGAGAAGCGCCGTGAGCTGGTTCAGCATAGCGTAACCCCGAATGAGATTGATCACACAGGTGATAGCACCCGCCACAAGCATCAGAACCAAAGGCAAATTATTTCTGTTCATATACTAACCTCGCCTAGATAATACTCTCCGATTTGCCCACCGCGCGGATCACATAATTGCCATTCTCAGGATAGAAAATCACCGTGCGTCCATAGTTGGCACCTGTATCTTGAGCAATAATCGGGATATTTAGTTCCTTTAATTTCTTGATGGAAGCCTCCGCATTGCGAGCCCCCACCTGTACCAAATCGGATTTTCCACCAAAGGAGAACATGGTAGCTCCTCCGGCAATCTTGGCAACCATACGGCTTCTGAGCGCCCCTTTTCTCTCCATCTGGCGCACCAACTCCGCGATACCGGTATCCGCAAACTTGGCAATATTCTGACCGCTATTTTGAATTGCCTTACTGTCCGGAAGCATGATATGCGCCAATCCGCCCACCTTGGTTATAGGATCACGAATCGCGATACCAATACAGGAACCAAGCCCCAGCGTGATCAAACCATCGGGGCTCATACACGTTTTTAAATCCGCCATTCCAACCTTAATTATCTCACCCATACCTCTCACCCTCAAGCAATTAATTATTTTACAGGCATCCCCAAGGATCCAAGAATCCTTTCGTACGAATCCAGATCCGGTATGAGTATAAAATATCCATCAATCTCCACCTCATCAAAAAACTGGGACTGAATCAAAAGGAGATGATCCCCCATGATTCCAAATTCAATCGCAGGTACACTCAAAATCGCCCCTGCCATATCTACAGCAAGTTCCGGCGGAGTGGGAAAAATCTTCAAATTTGTAATAACCGAAAGAGAATTCAGATAAGCGCCCGCGATGATATTCCCCACTTCTTTCATTGCCGAAAGCTCCATCTCTGAGAACTCATCCCCCTCAGGCACCATACCCATCATCAATTTACTAATCAGGTGTTTTGCGCTGTGCTTCTCCACAAGAAACATCATGCTACCCGTGATATCCCCTTCAACACCCAAGAGAACGCCGACCATAATCTGCTCTTCGCCACCCATTATGGCGCCGACTTCTTTAAATTCAAGCAGTCTGATCTGGGGAACTCTCATGTCAACCTTACAGCCCAACATCTGCGAGAGTGCCGTCATGGCATTGCCTGCACCAATATTGCCAAGCTCCTTCAACACGTCCATGTAGGACTCTGATACCTTTTCAAGACTTATATCACCCATAAACAGCAGTCTCCTTCACCAATCAATTACGCGTTTTCATCCAAAGTAATCGAATTCAGATCAAGCAGCGAGATCAGTTCCCCTCCGTTCTTGCCGATACCATTGATAAAACTAGCCCGATTGTCCTTTGCCTCATGGGCCACCTTCTCAATATTGTCATCGCTGAGCGTCACTACCTCTTTCACCTCGTCAACCACGATTCCCAGATTGCCGGAGACCTCCGTCTTCAGGATAATGATCCTGGTTGCCCTTCCGTACTCGTCCGCGGGCAACCCCATCTTCAAACGGATACTGACAACAGGAATCACCTCACCACGCAGATTGATGACACCCTTCAAATAGGGAGGCATCTTGGGAACCCTAGTAATATTCTGCATTCTCACGATATTGTCAATGTAGCGGATATCAACACCGTACTGTTCCTCGCCAAGACGAATAACAATATACTGGAAATACTCCACCGGACGTTTTCTCTCCGGATTTGACTTGACTGTTTCATTTTGCGCATTCAACTGTTCCAACTGTTCCATATGTAATCTCCCTTCTTACAGTAAAGCGTTGGCATCCAGAATCAACGCCACTTCGCCGTCGCCCAGAATCGTTGCCCCGCTGATAAATTTGCACTGCTTAATATATGATCCAAGGGACTTGATAACGATTTCCTGCTGACCAAGCAGATCGTCCACCACCAGACCTGCCTGCTTATCTCCCTTTTTCACAATGACTACTACAAGATTCTCCTCGTCAGCTTTACTGCTCTCAATATCCAAAAGCTCCCTCATTCGAATCACGGGAATCACTGTGCCGCGCAGGTTGATCACTTCCTTATTCTCCACCAGCTTAATATCACTGATTTGAATATCCTCAATGCCCTGAATCGCGCCAAGTGCAATCGCATATTTCTCGTCGCCTACCACCACCATCAACGCTTGGATGATTGCAAGTGTAAGCGGCAGTCTGATCGTCCATGTGCTTCCCTCGCCGAGTTTTGATTTTACCTCGACCTCGCCGGAAAGGGACTCAATTTTAGATTTCACCACATCCAGTCCCACGCCTCGTCCTGACACATCCGTCACCTTCTTGGCAGTGGAGAAACTGGGCAAGAACAGCAGATCAATAATCTCTTTCTCGGACATACCCGCCGCCTGCTCCATGGTGATTGTTCCACGCTCAATCGCTTTGTTCCTGACTGCATCCACATCAATACCATTACCGTCGTCCCGAACCTCGATCACGACATTGTTACCGTCCTGATAAGCATCCAAAAAGATTGATCCTACCTCCGGCTTGCCCCTCTGCACACGTAATTCCGGATCTGTCTCCAACCCATGGTCTGCAGAATTCCTGAGCAGATGCATCAACGGGTCTCCAATCTCGTCCACCACGGTACGATCCAACTCTGTCTCCTCACCGGACATGTACAGCTCCATCTTCTTGTTCAAGTTCTTCGACAGATCGCGAATCATACGGGGGAATTTGCTGACCACGCTCTCAATAGGCACCATTCGTACCTTCATCACGGACTCGTGAAGATTGGTAGTCACGCTCTCCAAATACTCAATCTGTTCATTGAAGCCGGCATTCGTATTTTGCTCCTGACCGGAGGCGGACACCAGAGAGTTCTTGGCGATGATCAGCTCACTCACCAGATTCATCAATACATCCAGCTTCTCAATATCCACACGCACAGTGCGGTTTACCACAGGCTTTCCGCCGGCAGGTTTCTTATCGTTATTGTTCTTGGCTGCAGGAGCGGGCTGTGCTTTCTTCTCCTCCGCAGCGGCCTTAGGCGCTTCCACGACCGCGGTGGTCTCCGCGTTCTCAGCAGGGTGATAATTCTTCGTCTCCGCAAGCACGAGAACATCCCCCACCACATTATCTATCTCCGAGACATTGGCTGCCGCCTTGATCAGTTCATCCAACTCCGCATCGGACAAAACGATCAGGGTGAAATCCTTCTCAAACTTTTCGTCCTCGATATCCTGGGCGCTGGGGTCGGAAATGATAATCTCGCCCCTCTCCTCAACAGCTTTGAACACCAGAAAAGCTCTCGCCGCTTTGAGGATACAGCTCTCCTGTACGGACACAGTAAGGCCGTAAGCCTTCTTGCCAACTTTGCCTGCCTCCTCGATCACACTGATTTGTGTCTCATCCAAGGCAATGCCATTCCATTTCTTGTCACCGCCGGCTGAACCAGCCGCCGCACCTGCTGTGGGCGCCGCCGGTGCTGCTGCGGGCGCTGCCGCCGCCTTGCCGGCACCACCCTTTAAGATATCATTGAGCTGCTTGATCAAGGGCTCATTGTCATTGGTTCCCTCGTCGGCAGTCTCCTGTATGTTGTTTGTATACTCCTCAAGGGCATCCAGACATTGAAAAAGCACGTCAATCATCTCAGGCTGTACCTTGATATTGCCGTTGCGCACCTCTGAGAATACATTTTCCATGTCATGGGTCAGATTCTGCATCCTCTTATAGCCCATGGTGCCCGCCATTCCTTTCAATGAATGTGCCGCACGGAAAATCTCGTTCACAGTGTCCATGTTCTCTGCATCTGCTTCAAGATTCAGAATCTGCGTGTTCAGATTCTGCAAGTGCTCCTTCGTCTCGTCCAGAAAAATCTCAAGATATTGACTTACGTCCATATTTTCCTCCATTCCGCCTACTGGCTTCATCTGCTTCGTTGCTTATATGACTTATACACGCTTTGCGTTTAACGCCTTATGCATTCCGCACCCCGACCCTGGTCACAATCTCTCTCGCGATCTGTTCAAGGGGAATCACCTCGTCAACGAGTCCCGCGTTCACCGCGCTCTTTGGCATCCCGTACACGGTGCAGGTCTCCTGATTCTGGGCAATCACATAGGTATTCTTCGCTTTCCGCAGGGCTTGTATCCCCTCCGTCCCGTCAGCTCCCATGCCGGTCAACACCACACAGATTATCGGGTCATACCCACTCTCTATGAGAGATTCATACATATAGTTAGCGCAAGGCTTCACACCCTCCCTGGTCGGTTCATCCGTGTACCGGATGACATGCTTGCCGCCGGGGGATCTTCTCACTGTCATATGCTGCCCGCCCATGGACACATAGACTGTTCCCTTGGCAATCTCTTCCCCCTCCTTGGCCTCCTTCACATTCAGGCTGCTCAGGCTGTCCAGCCTCTCCGCCAGAGAACCCGTAAAGCCCTTTGCCATGTGCTGCACCAAAAGTACCGGTGCGTCCAGCTCTTTCGGAAGTCTGGGAATCACAGACTGCAAAGCCCTGGGTCCACCCGTGGAACTGGCAATAGCCACAATCCTGATACCTGAAGAAGAACCGAGGGACACAGGGGCTTTGGGTGGCGCGCTCTCCTTCACGGCTTCTTTCTTACGGCTCCCCTCCTCTGAATCATAGACCGGAAATTCACCATTTGCCACAATATCCAGCGTCTCCAAAAGCATCTCCTGATAAGAGCCGATGTCCCAATCCGCCAGCGTGTTCGGCTTGTGCATAAAATCCAGCGCTCCCAGCGATAACGCCTCCAGAAGAAGTTTTGCCCCCTCATAAGTATAGGCACTTAACATCATGACCCTCGCAGGGATTCTGCGCTTGCGCATTTCCCTTAACATCTGCAATCCATCCATCCTCGGCATACTGATGTCCAACACGACAGCGTCAAAGTCCTTCTTACCCATGAGCTCAAGAGCTTCCTGACCGTCCGAGGCCCTGCCTGCCACTTCAAATCTCTCATCCTTATTTAATATATCACAAAGCACTCTTCTCATGAGTGCAGAGTCATCTACAAGAAGAATTTTTTTTGGAATTTTTTTCTCATTGCCCATATAATTCACCATTTTTCTTCTAAAATTATGTCATGACTTATGCTGTACTGAGATCATGACCTTTCCTTCTTACGGGTTCTGCGCTCCTCCTCGAATATGAATTTGATAATCTCCTCGCGGGTATTTACATCCATATTGTGGTATTGTACCCTGTGTTCATATTCCCCTGGTCTGTTCTCCAGCTCCTGAACGGCCAACACCTTGCCGATCACCTCGTAAGTCTTGCTCCCAATGTCTTGTACCAGATTATAATTACAGTAGATCAGGCTGCCGGGCTCATATTTTTGATCCGCGATAAAACGAAGCCCGCCCCCGCTGATATCCGCAATAATGCTGCGGCGCAGGGGAAGTCCCGGCTGCAGGATCAGATGCGCCTTGTCCTCAATCGCCTGAACCTCTTCCTCCTCCAGGTTTCTGGAACACATCTCCAGAGCACAGCTGAACCGATAAAACTCTCTCCGCTGATACTTCCTAAGATTGCTGGTGAGCTCCACCCGCAAAATGTACACATTGTTTGTCTTGTATCTGTCCGCGATACGCGCAAAACATTGATACAACCCCGTCTCCCCATAGAATATCATATCATATTCGCCGTCCACTGGCAATAGTATCAATTTCGTCTGCTCCATAGGCATTGTGATTTCCAACGTGTCTTCCGTCAAAATCTCGTGAACCATACTATTGTAGGTTCTGCGCTTTTCCTCAGCATCGTCGTTATAATGAACACGCTCCACCGCCTGTAATTCAATTTTATCACCCAAAGAAATAAAACTTGATAGCATTCCCTCATCTCCTCTCTATATTTTGGATATTATATGCGAGAAAAATGCTGCCATTCCTCTCTTGGGCTGCCTCTGCTCCTCCTCCTTGTCGAGAAGCCGTTTTGCAATCTGTTCATACGCCTGAGACGACCTTGCCCCCGGATTCTGTATGGACACCGGGGTCTGCTGCATCACAGCCTTTGCCAGCTGCGCATCCTGCGGAACACTCCCCAGATAAGTCATGGGAACCTTCAAGTATCTTGCCACCACTGCGTTGAGCTTGTTAAACAGAATCTCGCCCTCCGCTTCCCTGCCAACGCGGTTAGCAATCATTTTCACCTTTGTGTTTGCCTCGTCAAATCTGGAATGACGGTACAATGCCTTTAATAAAGAATAGGAATCTGTGATCGAGGTGGGCTCCGGTGTTGTCACCAGCAAGATCTCCCCGCTGGCCACCAGAAACTCCAACACCGCGTCCGAGATCCCGGCGGCAGTGTCCACGATAATAATATCTGTGATAGCATCCAATTCTGCAAGATTCTGTATGATATAATCCAAATAATCCCTGTTTAAATTGGACAAACCCGCGATTCCGGAACCGCCGGAAATAAATCCCACCTCCATGGGACCCCATGTAATAATCTCCTGAATGTTTTTCCCTTGATAAATCAAATCACAGAGATTGTGCCTCGGCACCGCTCCAAACATAATCTCGATATTGGCAAGCCCAAAATCCGCATCAAGAATAATCACCCTCTTGCCAATCTTGCGAAACTGTATCGCCAAGTTGATGGAAGTGTTGGATTTGCCCACACCTCCTTTGCCACTTGTCACCGTAATAACTCTGGCCAATGGGCGGGACTGTCTATTAGCTTTTATAATCCTTAATTGTTCTGCCTGATCCATATAACCAGCCTCCGTAAACGGCCCCTATGTGCCGTCAAGCCTTGCCGCCCAATAATTGCTTTACAATCTTTTGAGGATTGAACCTTTCAATATCGTTGGGCACGTTTTGTCCATCTGTAATATACGCAATCGGAGTATCCGCGTGAAGTTTTATATTCAGCAAATTTCCCAGCGTCGTGGTCTCGTCCAGCTTGGTGAAAATCAGCTGATATTCCGCAATCTCCTTATAACTGTCTGTAATTTTCAACAAATCCCTGTACTTCGTCGTCGCGCTGAGCACCAAAAAAACCTGTACCTTGGCCTTGTCTCCCAAAGGTTTCATATATTCCTTGACCTGCTCAAGCTGTTCCTGGCTCTGGTGGGAATGCCCCGCCGTATCCACAAAAATATAATCGTAATCCTTAAAATCCCTTACGGAATCTTGAAATTCCTCAGGGGTATATATCACACGAAATGGCACTTCCAAAATCTGAGCATAAGTGCGAAGCTGCTCGGCTGCCGCAATGCGATAGGTATCCGCCGTGAGAAGTGCCGCCTTTTTCCCGTCATTCACCGTGAAACTGCTCGCGAGCTTTGCAATCGTGGTAGTCTTGCCAACGCCCGTGGGTCCTATAAAGAATACCACCCTTGGTCCCTTCTCCGAGGGCACGATTCCTTCCGATTTACCGAATTTTAAGATAATCTTTTGATAGATATTCGCCAAAATATAGTCAAAGGGCATATTGGGCTTTCTGTTTTTGTCCACATCCTCCAAAATCTGATTGGCGTACTTCTCCGCCACCTCATTCTCAATCATGGTATTATAGAGAAGCCGGATAAACTTGTCCTGTTCGGTATCCTGCTCTGCTTCCGCATCCTTCTCACTCTCGGCGCCCCTCTCCGCACCATTCTCGTCCGCACGCTCGCGTTCTTCACTTTCACCGACACTCTTGTCAGAATTATCATTCTGCTTCAGCTGGCTCTCCAAAAGTGTTTGGAGACTGTCCAGCTTCTTCTCGATATTGCTCTCCTTGGAGGTAAACTCTCGCTTTCCCTGCTCCTCCTGCAGCATGCCGCTCTCGGCCACCACCTTTGCCACCTGCTGTATTGCTATGCGCTCCGGCTCCCTCTTGGCGATCCTGTCCGCGTCCCGCTCTTCCTCCAGCGCCACGGTCACCTCTGTCTGTTTGCTCTGAAAAACAGACATGAGTCCCTTGGGCTTGACCTGACGGACATTCATGATAACAACACCTTCACCAAGCTCCTTCTTGGCTGCCTCCACGGCCTCGCTCTCTGTTTTTCCCAAAAATTTCTTGATAACCATTATGCTGTCACCATCCCAACTGACTGTAATTCAACATTCGATTCCACTTCATTGTAGGACACGACCACCAAATCCCTGAAATATTCCTCCGTGAGCCGCTTAAAATAGATACGCACGATGGGGGATGTAATGATAATCGGAACCTTTCCCAGATTCTCCAGCTTCTTGGTCTCCGCGCCCACGGAGTCGATAATCGCCTTTCCCATGGCGGGATCCAAATTCAGGAAAGCACCATTCTCTGTCTGTTTGACACTGCCCATAATCTCCTGCTCCACCTTGGGGTCGAGGGTGACAACACTGGTCGCCTCGTTCGCGAGGAAGAATTTGGTGGAAATGGCGCGCTTCAAACTCTGGCGCACATACTCTGTCAAAATATCCGTGTCCCTGGTGGTAGGGGCGTAATCCGCCAAGGTCTCCATGATCGTAAGCAAATCCCTGATAGAGATTCCCTCCTTCAAGAGATTCTGTAAAACCTTCTGCACCTCGCCAAGTCCCAGAAGCTTTGGCACCAACTCCTCCACCAACGAAGGATTGGTTTCCTTGAGATTGTTGACCAGATTCTGCACATCCTGGCGGGTAAGCAGCTCGGCAATGTACTGGCGGATAATCTCCGTGAGGTGGGTCGCAATGATGGAGGGCGGATCCACAACCGTGTAGCCCAGACTCTCCGCGCGTTCCCGCTGCCCCTCTGTGATCCATGTAGCGGGCAGATGGAAAGACGGCTCAAAGGTGGGAATACCCGTGATCTCCTCCTCCACATAGCCCGGATTCATAGCCATGTAATGGTCAAAGAGAATCTCACCCTCGCTGACCTGAATTCCTTTGATTTTAATAATATATTGGTTCGGATTCAACTGAATATTGTCGCGCAGACGGATAATGGGCACCACGGTACCAAGCTCCAAAGCAATCTGCCTTCTGATCATAACCACGCGGTCCAGCAGGTCACCGCCCTGATTGACATCCGCTAACGGGATAATCCCATAGCCAAACTCCAGTTCAATAGGATCCACCTGCAGGAGACTGTTCACGTTCTCCGGCTGCCTGATCTCATCCGCCGCAATCTCATCCGTGTCAACCTCGTGTTCAATCTTTGCCACTTCCAGGGAGCCCGCAATCATCCTGCCGCCCACCACAAAAAGCATACCCATTCCCACGAAAAGAATCGTGTTCAAATCGGTGGTCACACCCAAAAATGCCAAAGTCGCACCCACCAGATACATCACCTTGGGCACGCCAAACAGCTGCTTTAACATCGCAGTGCCAAACTCTGACTCCTTGCTGCCCTTCGTCACCAAAATACCGGTGGACAGTGAGATCAACAGGGAAGGGATCTGGCTCACCAGTCCGTCACCGATTGTCAGAATGCCAAAGGTGTCCAAGGCTTCCCCGATTGCCATATCATTGCGCAGCATTCCCATGGCGATACCGCCCACCAGATTGATCGCTGTCAACAAAAGTCCCGCAATGGCATCTCCCTTTACATATTTCACGGCACCATCCATGGAACCAAAGAAGCTGGATTCCTGTTGAATCTTATCACGCCGCAGTTTCGCCTCCGCATCATCGATGGCGCCGGTGTTCAAATCCGCGTCAATCGCCATCTGCTTACCGGGCATGGCGTCCAAAGTAAATCTTGCCGTAACCTCAGCCACACGCTCGGAACCTTTGTTGATGACAAGAAACTGAATCAAGATCAATATGATAAACACAATAGCGCCCACGATCAAATCGCCGCCGCCCACAAACTCACCAAAGGTTTTGACCACATTACCGGAATCACCGGTTGTAAGGATCAGTCTGGTGGATGAAACATTCATGGCAATCCTGAAAATCGTCGTGAAGAGCAGGATTGTCGGGAAAAAAGACATCTCCAACACTTCCTTGGTAAACATACACGCGAACAGTATCGTAAATCCCACGGCAATATTAAACGCCATAAATATATCCAGCATAAATGCGGGAAGTGGCACGATAAACATGATGAAAGCAATCAAAATATAGATGGCGACAATGGCATCTGTCTTTTGTAATCTTGTGCTCATCTTATGCTTCCTCCTTCTTGGTTATACTTTTCCCTGTAAATGATATACGAACGCAAGCACCTCTGCCACCGCCTGATAGAGCTCCGGCGGCACTGCCTGGCCCACGTCAACATTGGCGTAAAGCATACGGGCCAAGGGCTTGTTTTCCACAATTTCTATGTTGTTCTCTTTGGCAATCTCTTTGATCTTCGCCGCCAGATAGTCCTCTCCTTTGGCAAGCACCAGCGGGGCATCCGCCACCTCCGGGTCGTATTTGATAGCCACGGCATAATGTGTCGGGTTGGTGATGACCACGTCAGCCCTGGGCAAATCCTGCATCATACGGCGCTGCGACGCCTCCCGCATACGCTGACGGATCTTTCCCTTGATCTGGGGGTCACCTTCTGTCTGCTTGTACTCATCCTTGATCTCCTGCTTGGTCATGCGCATGTCCATGGCGAATTTGACTTTCTGATAAATATAGTCCGCCGCCGCGATGAACATATAAATCACCGCGATTCTGATACCTAAGTCCGTCACGGTCTGCCCGATCATCTGCAATGCCTGCAAAAGCGGCATATCGTAGAGCAAAAGCAGCAAAGGCCATTTGTCCTTCAGATAATTATAACACACAAAAACAATTAAGCCAATCTTTGCAATCGCTTTTACAAGTTCTACCAAAGAATTGACGGAAAAAATCTTCTGAAAGCCGGATATCGGATTCAGTTTGCTAAGTTTTGGCATCATGGGTTCCGCGGTGGGCTTCCATTTCACCTGAGCGACATCACTGACAAATGCAACCAGCAATCCCACAAGCAAAATGGGCAGGATGATACTCATCACCACAATCAACATCTGTCGGAAAAGAACATAGGCGTCATTCTCCGGCATATACCCGTGCCAAAACTCCGACATATCGCTGATATGTCCATAGATATTAGCGAACATATCCAGAAACTGGGTACCCATCACCCCCACCCACAGGCGCAATATCAAAAACAATGCCAAAATGCCAAAACCGTTTGCAATCTCACGGCTCTTGGCCACCTGTCCTCTCTTGCGGGCATCACTTAATTTTTTCTCGGTGGCGGGTTCGGTTTTCTCACCGCCCGGACCATCCTTTGCAAAGAATTGCAAATTGTATTCCAACAACATGACCATCTCCTACGGCTGTATCGCTCCCACAAAGGACTCAATTACAGTCTGCATCTCCCGAAAAATAAAGTCCGCGGCCGAAGGCATCAGCTGCACTGAGAAAAAAAGCACACTAAGCCCCGTCAGAAGTTTTAATTGCAAACCGACCGCAAACATATTCATCTGCGGAGACACCCTCGCAAGAACGCCGAGAATGACATTCAACAGCAAAATAACACAAAAAATCGGAAGCACAATCCGGAATCCGATAATGATATAATCACTCAAAAACTGAACGAGCGCCTGCACCATGGCATCCCCATGGAAGACAATCCCCCCAACGGGAATCAACACAAAGGTATCCGCCAGCGCCCCGAACAGATACCTGTACATCCCCGTGGCAATGAGCATCAGGGTAAAAGCGTATTGGTACAGAACACCCGTGATACTGGTCTGATCCCTGCTATTGGGATCCATCAGCGTCACCATGGAAAGTCCGGTCTCCATATCCGCCACAGCGCCCGCAAAATTCAGGATCGCCATACATATATTGGCCCCGAAGCCAATCAAAAGACCTGCCACAGCTTCCTTCATCACTATGATCGAGTAATCCATCACCGTCTCAACGACAATTGCCTCCGCCGGTGTTACTGCCTGATACAACAGAACGGATGTAAAAATACTCAAGGCAATCTTCACCCTTGCCGGTGTATTATTCATGCCAAAAAAAGGGGCAATGAACACAAAACAGGATACCCGCACCAAAATCAAAAGGAAATATTCTAAATCATATATGGAAAAGGAGACATTAACCATGAATCTGCTTCCTTCTCATTCGTTATCGATGTATATAGAGACTGAAATCGCCCCAAAGCTGCGTGGTAAACTCCACCATCTTGGTCATCATCCATCCCCCGATCAGCACCAGTGTCAAAAAAATGCATATGATCTTGGGTACAAATGTCAATGTCTGCTCCTGTATGGATGTCACGGTCTGGAAAATGCTGACCACCAATCCCACTACCAGAGACACCAACAACACCGGCAGCGCCACCTGAAGAATCAAAAATAAAGCATTACTTGTCATTTCCGTAACTGCATCTATTGTCATGAGAACCTCCATTCCCGCCACAGCCAACACTAATAGAAAGTCATAACAAGTTGTCCAATAATCAATGACCATCCATCCGCCATAACAAACAACAAAATCTTAAACGGCATAGAAATCGTCGTCGGCGGCAGCATCATCATACCCATACTCATCAATGTGGATGCGACCACCATGTCTATCACGATAAACGGAATATAAATCATAAATCCTATCCAGAAAGCCACCCTCAGCTCACTGACCATAAAACTGGGAACCAGCACGGAATTGGGGATAGAATCCAGCTCCCCGTCCCACTCCCGGTTGGCGATATCCATGAAAAGCTCCACGTCTCTCACCTGTGTCTGTGGAATCATAAACTCCCGCAAAGGCTCCATCGCGAGCTTGACTGCCTCGTCCTGCTCTATCTCCCCTTCGTTAAAGGGCTTGATCGCCTGCTCATTGATCTGGGTAAAGGTGGGCTCCATGATAAAAAACGTGAGTATCAAAGCCAGCCCGATCAAAATCTGGTTGGGCGGCGCCGTCTGCGTGTTCAATGCGGCTCTGGTAAAATGCAGGACTATGATAATCCTCGTGAAAGAGGTCATCATAATAATCAGTATCGGCGCAATGGAAATCAGTGTCAGCGTCAAAAGTATACGCAGTGCACCGTTTAACTGGCCATTCCCCTCGTTGAGCGTGAGTGTCACGGTATTCGCCGTGTTGAGCGTATTGAGTTCCTCCGGCGTCTGGGCCGTGCCCGGCGGGTTGATGATCGTGGATATGGTCGTATCCCCCGTTTGTCTGGGGCTCTCTGCCGCATATGCCACAAGCCCTGTCGGGACTTTCTTATGAATGCACAATATGCCCACCGTAACCAGCAGGCATACCAAAAGCAGCGACTGCCGGAGCAGTCTCTGCTTTGTCATTATTTGTTTTCCAGTTCGCTTAGATTTTTTCATTCGTCCTTGTCCTTTAATCCGCCTTCGTCACTGGAATCCATTTTTATGGTCTTCTCAAATAATTCCCTAAAGCTTATTTTGTTCTGAGGATCACGCTGAAACTTTAACTGATCAGCCGACACCTCTCCCAACATCGTCACTGTGTCCCTGCATATTGCAATCACTTTATAGGTCTCCCCCACCCGCACCAATTGTATATACTTATTATTGGCAATTCGAGCGGTTTCTATCACTTCAATATTGCAACCGGCGCCCATTTGCTTTTGATAATCGGCCATCCATTTGGTGACCCACGCAGTAACGCCAAGCACAAGGACAAAGATAACCAGCACAGTAATAAACTGTGCATAGCTTCCTGCTGTCAGGAGAATATTCATTATCCAACAACCTTCTTTACTGCCTCGATTACACGGTCAGCCTGAAAAGGTTTTACAATGAAATCCTTAGCTCCTGCCTGAATAGACTCAATAACCATAGCCTGCTGTCCCATCGCAGAGCACATGATAACCAATGCGCCGGCATCCAGCTTCTTGATCTCCTTCAGTGCCTGAATACCATCCATTTCAGGCATGGTGATATCCATAAGCACCAAGTCAGGACTTACCTCCTTGTACTTCTCCACTGCCTTCAAACCATTCTCTGCTTCTCCGGCAACATTGTAGCCATTCTTAGTAAGAATGTCCTTGATCATCATTCTCATGAATGCTGCATCGTCACATATTAAAATATTCTTTGCCATGTTTTCTCCTCCATTGGTATGACGCTATAATCATTATATCATGAACTCGATAGTTTTGTCAGCCATTATTTTATAATTTCAGTGACTCGGACGCCAAAACTTTCCTCAATTACGACAACTTCGCCCTTTGCAACGAATTTACCATTCACAAGCACATCAATTGGCTCACCTGCAATGCGGTCCAGCTCAATAATGGTTCCCGGCGAGAAATCCAATATCTCTGAGATAGATTTGGAGGTTCGTCCCAGTTCCACAGTGACCTCCAAAGGCACATCCATAATCAGCCCGATATTCTCCTGTCCGGAAATAGCTGCCATATTGGGTGCAAAATTCTGGAATTGAGCTGGCTGCACATTCACATTCTGCATAGGCATCATATTCGGCATCATCTGCATTCCCTGCATAGGCATCATATTCGGCATCATCTGCATTCCCTGCATGGGCATCATATTTGGCATCATGCCCTGCATAGGCATTCCCTGCTGCGCCATGCCCATATCCATACCCCCCTGAGGCGCGGCACCCATATCCATTGCCGGTGCGGGCGCAGGGGCAGGTTCCGGTGCCGGTTGGGCTGCCGGTTCCGGCTCAGCTCCTCCACCCAACTGGTTATTCATAAAGGTATCTACAATATTCTTGGCGAAATCCACAGGATACAACTGCATGATCGTGCTGTCCACCAAGGTATCTATCTGCAACCGGAAAGCAACCTTTACGAACGTTCCCCCAAGGAACGGGGAAATATCCTCTGCAGCCTTGACTTTGGTCAGGTCAAGTAGTGAAGACTCTGGCGGGCTGATATCGATCACGGTGTTCAACATTGTGGAAAGAGAGGTTGCCGCGGCGCCCATCATCTGGTTCATAGCCTCGGAAATCGCGCTCAAGTGAAGTTCGCCGAGCTCGCCGTCCGTGTTGGTACCGTCGCCACCCATCATCAAATCCGTGATGATCTTGACGTCCCGCTCCTTCAATACCATGATATTGCTGCCATCAAGTCCCACCGTGTATTTGATCTGGACAAATACACAAGGCTTCTCGTACTCGTCCAAAAGATTTTCCCATTTGGCCATGCAAACCTGTGGGGTAGAAATATCTACCTTTCGGTTTACCAATGAGAACAGTGTGGTAGCCGATGACCCCATACTGATATTTGCCACCTCACCAATGGCATCCTTTTCCACATCTGTCAGGATAAGCTCCCCGTCGGCATTCGTGGCCGGAGCAGCCTCTGCAGGTTCATCCCCCAATATATCCTCGGAGATATCCATGCCGTTTAACAATGCAGAAATTTCGTCCTGAGAAAGCATTCCATCCATCTCTTACTCCTCCTCTCTGATTACCGATGTAATCCGGACAGCGTAAGAATCTTTGTTGGCTCCGGGCAAAGCGGTAAATTTTCTGATGTTGCCTACATAAATATCCATGTCGTTTTCCACCTTTGAATCTAATCGTATGCAATCACCCACCTGAAGGTTCATAAAATCAAGTACAGATATCTTGCTCTTTCCGAGCACAGCCTTGATCGGTACATCCACCTTCCTGATCATTGCTTCAATGTATTCCTCATAATCCTCATCATGATTCTCCTGCATGGACGCATACCAATACTTGGTATTCAATCTGTCCATCACATCCTCCAGAGTGAAGAACGGAAGACAGAAGTTAATCATCCCCTCCACATCCCCTACTTTCACATTTAATGTGACAATAGCTATCATATCATTTGGAGCAATCACTTGAGCAAACTGTGGGTTCGTTTCTACCCGGTTCAATACCGGCGAGATGTCCACCACATTTTTCCATGGTTCTCGCAACAATTGAACCAAAGTTACCAAAACCCTCTGTATAATCGACATCTCAATCTCCGAAAATTCCCTGCTCTTTTCCAAAGGAATCCCCGTGCCGCCAAGCATCCTATCCAACATGGCATAAGCCAGATTGGTGGCCAAGTCTATGATAATCGTACCGTTTAGTGGAGCAAAATTAATAATGCCCAAAATAACGGGATTAGATAACGCATTCGTAAACTCGTTAAAGGTTACCGTCTCGGAACTCGCAACCGACACCTGCACATTCTTGCGCAGATACACCGGAAGGTTCGTGGACACCAGACGTCCGTAATGTTCAAAAATAATCTCCAGAGTTCGTAGATGTTCCTTCGAGAACTTAGTCGGGCGGCTAAAATCGTAATTCTTAACCTGCTTCTCATCGCCCCCCTGCATCTCGTCCACATCCAACTCTCCGGTTGAGAGCGCCGCGAGCAGATTATCTATTTCACTCTGCGAAAGGACTTCGCCCACCAGTCCTCACCTCCTTTATCCTGCATCAGAATTTTTTTATCAGCCATACTTCACTTCGCTGATTGAAACCTTATAGATAAAGTCGCTTTTATATAAATCCTGCACAGCGGCCAAGATTTCCGCTTTCAGCCCCTCCAGTCCTGCGTCCGCCTGAAGTTCGGAAATGGTATGTTTGCTGACAACCGAGTTGACAATATCTTTAATCAACTCTTCCCTGCCCGCCATAGCCTCTGCGGAACCATTCTTCTTGTAATCACTATGCTTAGTGTTAATGGAGAAAGATACATTGCACATCAGATATCCCTGTTTGCTCTTCCCCTCTGCATCAGTTTCCACAGCGGTAGGTATCGTCATAGAACCGGTAAGCGCATAAACCTCCGTGTCCGCCAGAGAAACTTGCTCTTCAGGTGATTTCTCGCCCGGAGCCGTAAGCTCCAAATTCAAGGCTGTGGTAATATTTGTCACCAAATCCGCAACCTTTCTGTTCGTGCTGGTCGTGCTGAACATCATCACCGCAGTGAGGATGATATTGACCAACAACAACGCCAATGTGATAATTGATAACATGTTTTTCTTCATCATGAACCTCTTTCTAGTCCTCTTAAGAAGGATTGTATATTCTGATCTCAACGCGGCGGTTTCTGCTTCTGCCCTCAGCGGTAGAATTATCCGCAATCGGTATCCGCTCCCCCATGCCCGCGTGTTTGAGATTCCTCATATCCAGCAGGGTGTTCTCTGTCAGATAATAGAACACTGACAGCGCCCTGGCGCTGGAAAGTTCCTCATTGCTGGGAAATTGCTGGCTGTTGATGGGAACATTGTCCGTGTGCCCCTCAATCTCAATCGTCCCTTCCGCATAGCGTTCCAGAACCTCGCCAATCTTATCCAGCACATCATGGGATTCCTCCCGAAGCTGCGCGCTTCCGGAATCAAACAAAAGCGCTCCTTTCATAGAAAGCTGTACATACTGTGCAGTGAAAGTTACATCAATCTGATCTGAAAGCCTGCCCTCGTTGACCGCTTCCTCCACCATCTCTGCCAGTGCCTCATTCGATTGAAGCTGCTCTTGCTCCAACGCCTCCACCAGTCTCTCGATATCACCGGAATTCTGGTATTCTTCCAGCTTATCCTCCACGGACTCAGAGTCTGACAGCTTACCAGTGCTGTTAATGTACTGATCCAGCTCATTCAGCTGGCTCACACCGTTACTGATCAGAACACCGTCTCCGATGGCCGTGGAACCCTGGGTAAACACGCTGAACGTGTTACTCATTGATGCCACAAGTTCCGCCCACTTTGATTCCTCAATCGTGGACATGGAAAACAGGAGCACGAAGAAACAAAGCAAAAGATTCATCAAATCACTGAAGGTAGCCATCCACGCCGGGGATCCAGGGGGTGGCGTATCTTCCTTTCTCTTTGCCACTTACTCCTCACCTCCCGCTTCCTCTGCGTCTGTTCCCCTATCCTTAGGAGCAAGGAAGGATTTCAACTTCTCCTCGATTACACGGGGATTCTCACCTGCCTGAATGGACAGCAGGCCTTCTATCATAACCTCTTTCAAAATCATCTCGGAAGCGTTGTCCGCTTTGAGCTTGTTTGAAACAGGTGCGCAGATCCAGTTTGCCAAAAGGGAACCATACAATGTTGTAATCAGAGCCACCGCCATGGAAGGTCCGATGGAGCTTGCGTCTGACATGTTATTCAACATGTTTACCAATCCTACCAGCGTACCGATCATACCCCAGGCAGGACCCATAGTTCCAAGTACATCCCAAAAGTTGATCAAATTCTTATGTCTGCCCTCGACACTTACCAGCTCTGTCTCCATGATGGCGCGCACCAGATCAGGATCCGTACCATCGACAATCAGGAGAATGCCTTTTTTCAAAAAGGGCTCATCCAAATCAGCCGCCGCTTCTTCCAGAGACAACAGACCCTCTTTACGGGCGACATTGGATAACTCTATAATCTTCTTAATCATATCAGCGATGTTTAAGGCCGGCATCTTAAAGATTAACGTGATGCTCTTCAGTCCTGCTATAAAGTCACTCAGGGCAAAAGAACAAAGAGTCGCGCCCAAGGCACCACCAAATGTGATCAGAGCCGAGGGTGCATCAAGATAACTGGGCACGCCTTGAATACCTGCATTACTGATAATACCAAATGCCAACATTGAAAATCCAAAAATCATACCTACCAAGGAAGCTATATCCATTGTAAGTCACCTAACCATTCTTTCATTTTTTATGTACATCATTCTGCGAAAATATCTCGTCTATATGATTTTACTAAATTTTTTATCTCTTGTCTACTTTCTTTTACAATTATTTTTTTTCCAGTGGTCAAAGTCAGCACTGTATCAGGGGTTTCTTCCACAATTTCCAATAAATGGGGATTCACGAGAATCTTCACTCCATTGAGCTTTGTCACCTCTATCATAGGGCCTCCCTTCCACAGAAAAAGCGGGATTCACCATATTTTAACCGGCGTCCTGCGTCCTCAAAAAAACGTATTATCAGCCAAAATCCCCGCCCATAATAAACCTTGGGGATTTTGGCTGTTTTAAATTTAATACAATTGTTATCTCTTCAGGTTGGTAAGTTCTTCCAACATGGTATCAGACACGGTAATGATACGGCTGTTTGCCTGGAATCCTCTCTGAGTGGTAATCATTGTCGTAAACTCTGAGGACAGATCCACATTACTCATCTCCAACTGGCCACTGGACATATAGCCGCCGTTTGCGGTGATATCCACGCCAATACCATCAAACTCACCGGAGTTCAAAGTCGCGGAGTAGAGATTATCTCCTGCCTTCTCCAGACCGGAAGCATTCGCAAAGCTTGCGGAAGCAATCTGACCAAGCAGTCTGGTCATACCGTTGTCATAGCTTGCGTAAATCATACCGCTGGTGCTGATGGACACGCCAATCATATCACCCAGACGACGTCCCGTGCCCAGACCGTCAATACCCTTGTCTGCGCCCACGGTGGAAGCACCCTTGTTGTCACAGCACACGACTGTGGACAAATCCAACGTGATGTCGGAGAAGTTCTCTCCCAAGGAGGACAGGTGTATGGTCGTGGACAAATTTGTGACATTGCCATCCACGGACTGGATGTTACCATGCTCGCTGCCTCGGTCAAACACCACGTCACAGCCGTAAAATGTTCTTCCTGCGGAGGTTGCACCCTCACCCAAAGTGGTGGGCAACATATCACCGGCTGTTGTTGTTCCATCTGCACTACCAAAAATGAGTTCCTTGATGCTGGGCGTTGCACTGTCCTCAGCGTCAGGATCCACAGCAATCTGACGATTCAAGAACTCATTCAGGGAACCGCCGTAGCCATATGCCTCGGCAATTCTCTCCAATGCCTTCTGATTCTCGGCAAGCTTCTCCGCATCAGTCATCTTGGTATAATCTTCCGATGTCGGGTCGATCGTACTGTACAGTGGAACTATCTCTCCCTTATTAACTGCAGTGCCCGTGTGATAAACAATCACGTTGTCGTTTGCTGTAAGATTTTTGCCATCCCACGCATAGTTGTCAACCATCTTCAAGGTCTTCTCGTTCTTCTGCGTCTTTGCGATACCGTTGCCAAGCAGCGCGTTCTTGGTCGCCTCGTCAATCTCCACCTCGTTACCGTTCGCATCCAACAGCTTTGTGAACTCTAAACTGTATTGATTGTCCTTTGCGGACTGCTTGAAGGTCAATCTCGCCGTGTACGTATAACCCAGCTGATCGTAGAAATTCAGATTCACGGTCTTGCCGTTTGAGCTGGTGACATCCGTGTCATATCTGTCGATAATACCCGAAAGGTTCGCCTGAGAGGTCGCCTCAGGGGGATAAGTCATGTTAGCAGTGCTCATGATACGAAGTGCCGCCACGGTATCCTTCTTGATATTGCCGGTCTCCTCGTCAACGCCCCAGCCCATTACATTGTAACCGTTGCTGGTCATCGCCAGATTACCCGCTCCATCCACATAGAAAGAACCGTCTCTTGTAAAGAAGTTCTCCATACCGTTTGATACCACAAAGAAATTCTCTCCTGTGATCATGATATCAAAGGGATTACCCGTGGACTGCGCGGAACCCTGTCCTGTGATATTGACGCTGATGGCACCCGCCTTTACACCCAGACCAATCTGTCTTGCATTCACACCGCCGGTACCGGTCTCTGCATTAGGGCCGCTCGCCCTCTGCGTGGTCTGGCTCATCAGCTCGCTGAATACCATGGAACTTGCCTTGAATGCAGTGGTGTTTACGTTTGCAATGTTGTTACCAATTACATCCATCCTTGTCTGGTGTGTTTTCAATCCTGCCACACCAGAGAACAATGATCTCATCATAGTGCTTATTCCTCCTATTTTCTCGGAGCCGCGCCCCCTCTGTCATTCGGGGACGCCTTTTGTCCATGTAAACTCCCTTGTGAGGTCCGGCTTACATTATCACTGCTCCATTAATATTTGTGAATACATTGTCATCGGTCTCTGTGCTGTTCATGGCGGTCACCACCGTGTTGTTAGGTACATTCACGATAAACGCCAATTCATCCACAATGACCAAAGAATCTTTGATTCCTTTCTGTCCAGCCTTGCGAACCCCGTCACTTAATCTCTCCAACTGTCTGTTGCTAAGTTCAATTCCCCGATCCGCCAATCTTCCTGACGCGTGCTTGGAGAATTTCAACTCGCCTGCTCTCTCCGATTCTGGAATTGAATTGCCTTGCAGGGCTTTCTGCCGAAGCACTTCCTGGAAGGAAAGCTCCTTCTGTGCCGTCCTGCTGTCCGGCTGTTTGGATTGTGTGATATATCGGTCTTTCAGCTGGTCTATGGAAAGAAAATTATTGTTTTGAATATCCATATTCCTTCCTCCCCGTCCGAATCCTTGTCGGGTTTATTCAACAGCCTCCGTGCTGTCCTCCTTACTGCCTTCCTCTTTATCCTTCGTGTCCTCAGTGCTGTCAAGCTCGCCAATCTGAACCCTGACTTCCTTGGCCTTCTCGATATACTTCTTGAGACTCTCAACTTCCTCTTTCGCTACAAAGGATTTCTCATAGTCGCTCATACCGTTGTAGATCTCCTCCAGCTCATCGATCGCCTTCAGATCCGACTCGTCGATACCGTTCACATGAGGCAGTCTGTGAATGTTAAATACAAGCATCTCTGCTTTATCATAAGCAGATTTATAAGATTTGTCAACCACTGTATCCAAATCTTCAATGGAATAAAGTGCCTCGTTGATTGCAAGATATGCCTTTCCGTTCTGATAGACCACATAATCAACCTTGCCATCCACGTACTGAGGTTCGCCCTTGGAGTCCACAGTCTTAATATAAACCTCCTGACCAACCAATTGACTTGCGCGCTGCAAATCCATGCTGGCAGCCATATTCTGCATCTGCTCTACCTGTGAGAACTGAGCATACTGGGCAATGTACTCCGTGTTTGATGTGGGTTCCAGAGGATCCTGATACTTCATCTGTGCCACAAGAAGCTGCAAAAATGCGTCCTTATCCATGCCGCTCTGGGAACCTGTGGCTTTTTTCAGAGAATTCTGGGATTCTGTCTCAACAATTTTACCATCTTTTACCGGTGCCATTAATGCCATAGTCTTTTTCTCCTTTCATGTTCTAAATTTAGTACAATACATTTTCATTCCTTGCTCGGGATTAAGCGGTATAATCCACTGTCGTGCCGTTTGCCGCCATCATCTCAGCTGTGAGCCGGTCTTCCTGTTCCAGATCTTCGGGAAGTCCCGCTTCCTCCAAACCGTTCAGATTGATTCTTCTGGTTCTGGGCCGCTTGCCTTCTGTGGATTCCTGATCCTGTCTCCCTCTGCCCTGCTCAAGATTCTGCTCGAACTCGTGGGTTTGGACTGTCACTTCGATGGCCTCCACCTTGACGCCCTGCTCCTCAAAGCTCTCTTTGAGCTGCACCATCTGGCTCTCAAGCGCTGCTTTCACCGCCTCGTTTTGTGCGACGAAATTCGCTGTCAACACACCGCCTTTAGCCGCAACATGAATCTGCAGGGTTCCAAGATTCTCGGGATGGAGCTGCATTTCCAAACTGGACACATCAGATTTGATCTGAACTCTCATGTAATCCATGATCTGTTTCATGATATCCTGTGTGTCCGCCTCCCGAACACCCGAACCGGACTGGACATCCTCCACATGATTCTGAAATGCCTCATTCTTCATGGTCTGGAGTACCAGATTGCCCTCTCCGCTCGCCGGATGTCTGTCAGACGCGCCTTTTCCGGTCTCCTGCTTGGTTTCCCCTGCATTTCCTTGACCGTTTGCTCTGTTCTGCACACTCTCGATAGGATTCTGCACCTTCTGTGTCTGCTGATCAGCAGCATCTGCTTCCTCGTCCACCTTGGTGATCTCGATCAGCGGCTCTTCCTCGCTGTCCACAGCCTGATGCTTTGCCATTGTCTGCAAAAGCTGCTCCGGCGTCATATCAAGTGCCTGGCTGCTCTCCTCCAAAACGGCTTTGCCCTGCTCCATAAGCATCTGATAGTCAGTATACATCTGCTCGTTCGTGAGAAGTGACATAGAGTCCTGCGCGCCGCTCACCTCAAGAAGCAGATTGCTCAGATTCTCCGGCTGCAGTAAATCCATCGGCTGCAAATCCATGTCAGCCATAACCGCCTCCACAGACTCTACAGAAACACCAAAAGTATCCGCTATTTGCTGGATCAAATCCGTCACGGCTGTCATAACCACTTCCATGACCTCTTCCAGTGCTTCCTCCGTCATCTCATTCTCAGTCTCGCCAACCGCCTGCGTGTCTTCCTCTTGAACTTCCTTTACAGATCTGTCCTTTGCCCTCAGATCACTCCCCGGCTTCGCGGCATCCGTAACCTTGCTCCCGCGCTCAGCTGACTTCTTCATCGTCTGATCCTGCTGTGGAGCGGTTTTGTGCCCGCCTGTCTGGCTGTTCCACACTGTCTGAAAACTGCCGTTTACACTCTTTGCGGAAGCATTTGTCATCTGTACTCCCAGATTCATCACGCTCCCTGTGCCTTTTACTGATGTAGTTGTCATGATTCTCCTCCTTTCTTTTAAATTTGTATATCTTTATATATGTTTTGGATAAGATATACCTACATTTATATCGGCTTTTTCCCCACATCCGTTAAGCATTTGGATCCATAATTTTCGTGAGCTTCGCCGCAATTGCAGAGTCCATGGCATCCATAATTTTCGCCCTGCCCTCTGTTGACATAGCCTCTAAAATTCTCGCCACCAGCTTCAAATCGGAATCTTTCTTCCCCATCTCCTCAAAGACAGCCGCAGCAGCCTTGGGCTTCATATTCTCATATGTGGCAGCGTATTCGCGTACCTCGCTGTCCTCTTCCAACTGGCTCACCACCTGCTTGTAGATATATTCCGCTGTGGTGGGATCAATGGATTCAAAATACTTCTGATATGCCTCCGCGCCAGGGCCATTCTCGGCATAGACAACTTCCTCGTAAAATTCATTCCGGATGCGCTGGAAATCCGCCTGCATGTTCTCAAAAGGCTGGAGTCTTGTCACTTCGGCTTTCAGTGTCTCGATTTCCGCATCTTTTTGCTTATTCTCATTCTGCACCTGTTCCAGCTGTTTCTCCAGTCTTTCTATCTGGTCTACAGCTTCCCTCAGACTGGTGTAGCCATTATAGCCCTCCTTGTCCGTGGTCTCCGTCACATGGGTTCCCGGCAAAATCATATTGACCACTGGAACGTCCTTCAATACCGGTGTCAAAACAGAACTTCCAAAGCCGCCGACATCCATCTTGACAACCACACAGATCACAACAATCCAAAGCGCCACGATAAATATCGTCGTCAAAAACGTGGCAAAACCGCCGCCCTCGTCGTCCTCGTCCAGTTCATCCTGTCTCTTAGCGATTTCCTTGGCTCTGCGCTTGGCCTCCTTCTTCTGGGCCTTCTGATCATTTTTCAACTGTTTACGCTCTGCCTGGAGTTTCTTTTTCTCCTCGGCAGCCGCAATTTCTTCCGGGCTCTTTTCCTTTGCCATATCTTCTTACACCTCTTGTTTCTGACCATAAGTGTAACTGGTCAGCTCATCTATCACTTTAGTCTCTGCGCGGTTTTCCTCCCGCAGGAACTCGTCAAAAGCTTTCTCTCTAAGCCTCTCCTGGGTCTTACGCTCCTGCATGGCCACCTGCATTCGCTCTCTTGCGGCCTCCAACTGCCCAGCAGCAATATTCACCTGTATCTGTTGATCCGCGATAAAATTATCCATAGTGAGAATCGCGTTCTGACTGCTCTCTATCTCGCGCACATTCAGTGAACCACTCAAAAGTCCCCTCGTTTCCTCCTCATAGGAACGCTTTCTGTCCTGAAGATGTGCCAGCTTCTCCTCCTCCTCGTCCAACCGAAGTCTCGCGACCGAAAAAGCCTGTTTTGCCTGATCTTCCATTTTCAGCTTGATATTCAATATACTCTGCAGCTTGTATCGAAATCGCGCCATCTCTACTCAAACAACTCCTTCATCCGGCGGGAACTGTCTTCGAAATCCACCTTTTCATCCGTCTCCTGACACAGGAACTCATTCACCACATTAATCTTGCTGATGGCATAGTCGATAGAAGGATTACTTCCACTCTTGTAGGCGCCGATGTTGATCAAATCCTCCGCCTCGTTATAAGTGGCAAGAACATTCCTAAGTTTCCCTGCCGCCTGCTTATGCTCCTTATCCGCCACCTGCGACATACAACGGGAAATGCTCTGCAGCACATCAATGGCCGGGTAATGGTTCCTGTGGGCAAGCTTTCTGTCAAGCACGATGTGCCCGTCCAGAATACTTCTCGCCGTGTCCGCGATCGGCTCGTTGAAATCATCACCATCCACAAGCACGGTATACAGACCCGTGATAGAACCCTTATCATCCCTTCCTGCCCGTTCCAAAAGCTTAGGCATCTCGGAATAAACACTGGGCGGATACCCCCTTGTCACGGGAGGCTCTCCGCTGGCCAGCCCTATCTCGCGCTGCGCCATGGAGAAACGGGTCAGGGAATCCATCATGAGGAGTACATCCTTTCCCTGATCCCTGAAATATTCCGCAATCGCCGTGGCGGTCTTCGCCGCCATCTTGCGTTCCAAAGCCGGACGATCCGAAGTGGCAACCACCACCACAGAGCGTCTCATGCCCTCCTCGCCCAAATCTCTCTCTACAAACTCGCGCACCTCACGGCCGCGCTCGCCCACCAATGCAATGACATTGATATCTGCCTTGGTATTTCTCGCAAACATTCCCATCAATGTAGACTTTCCCACACCGGAGCCGGCAAAGATACCAATTCGCTGCCCCTTGCCGATGGTGATCAGACCATCCACAGCCCGTACCCCAAGAGATAGGATTTCATCGATAATGGCTCGATCCATCGGATCGGGCGGATTGGCATCCACAGGATACTCTATCCCTGTGACCGCATCACCGGCAACAGGCTTCCCCATCCCGTTCAGTATCTTGCCCAACATCGAATCTCCCACTGTCACCGTCAAGGGATATCCTGTATTCTCCACAATACATCCCAGTCCCACGCCTTCCACGTTATCATAGGGCATGAGCAGGGTCTTTTTGTCCTTAAATCCTACTACTTCCGCCAGTATGGGCTCCACACCCGATTCTTTGTCCGGAATAATCCGACACAGGTCACCCAGCTTGGCATCCGGTCCCGCGGACTCTATGGTGAGCCCCACCACATTCACGACCTTACCCATCCTACGAAAGTATGTGCGCTCCGTCAGTTGTATATATTTGTTAAAATCTATCCTTGGCGCTTCCACGGGAACCTCCGTTCCAAATGTCTGTCAAACAACCGGCCATTAACAAACACTCTTCTCGTATGATAAAAGCTTTAATCTCTGCGTCAATTCTGCAAGCTGTGTCCCCAGCCCGCAGTCAAAAATCCCTGCTTCTGTCTCAATCATACATTGATTGTGTGACAATGTGGCATCCTCCACCAGCTCCAATGTAGCATTGGGAGAGGTTATGGCAGATGCAAGCTGCTTCTTCTCCATGCTCACGTATGGATAATCCTCCCCTGATACATGAATCAGGAAACTGCGGCTGCCCTCTATCTTACGCATGGCAGATAAAATCAAGTGCAGGAGAATCTCCCGATAACCCGAAAGCTCCACCTGGAATAAATGTTCATACACATCCGTGATGGCATCCACAAACTGAGGCTCTATCTGCTTCAAAAGAGCGTCATAATCAGCTTCCAGCTGCTTCTCCTTCTCGGCAAGCTTCTGCATCTCGATGTCAAGTTCCCGCTCCGCCCGCTGCATGCCTTCCTGATAGCCCTGATCCTTCGCCTCAGCAAGCGCTTCCTGGCGCTCCTTTTCTATCTGTGTCTTCGCATTGGCAATCAACTCATCTGCCTCCGCCTGCGCCTGCGTTCTCGCCTGTTCCAGAATCTCTTCCGCGGCAGCATTGGCATCCGCTATCGCAGCCTCGTACTCCTCGCTGTTAACCGCTTTGATCACATTGCTGCCAAGGCCATCCTCGGCATTCCCACCATCAAAAAGTCCTTCTATTGTCTCAGCGTTAAGTCCCGCAGCAAATCCATCCCGCGTCTCTGCCAATCCGTTTTTCCTGGCTTCCGCCTGCTTGGCAGCCAGCTTCTCCATGCGCTGGGTCATCATTCCATTAGCATCTATCACACGCTTTTCAATATTCTGAAAATCGGTAAATCCCATTTTTAACAGATTACTATACAATAATCTCGTCACCTCCACCCCTGGAGATAACAATTTCGCCTGCATCCTCCAGCTTGCGGATAATATTTACAATCTTCTGCTGCGATTCTTCCACATCCTTCATGCGGACAGGCCCCATGAACTCCATATCTTCCTTTATCATGGTCACAAGACGCTTGGACAGGTTGTTGAAAATCGCTGTCTGCACCTGCTCGTTGGCGCCCTTCAGCGCCATCTCCAAGTCGCTGTTGTCCACATCGCGCAGCACACGCTGAATTGCACGGTCGTCCAAAAGCAGCACATCCTCGAACACAAACATCTTCTTCCTGATCTCGTCCGCCAATTCCGGCTCCTCGATCTCCAAAGTCTCCATAATGTGCTTCTCTGTTCCGCGATCCACAGTATTCAGGATCTCCACCACGGCATCCACACCACCGATCACGGTGTAGTCCTGATTTACCAGACTCGCCAGCTTGGATTCCAACACCTTCTCCACCTCCTTGATGACATCAGGGCTGGTGCGATCCATCATTGCAATTCTCTTCGCCACATCAGCCTGCCTGTCAGGGGGCAGGGCAGAGACAATCAAAGCCGACTGCCCGGGAGACAGATAAGACAAGATCAACGCAATGGTCTGAGGATGCTCATCCTGAATAAAGTTGATGAGCTGCGAAGGCTCCGTCTTACGTACAAACTCGAAAGGCTTTACCTGCAGGGAAGCGGTCAGCTTACCGATCACCTCCATCGCTTTCTCATTGCCCAGCGCCTTGTCAAGAAGCTCTTTGGCATAGCCGATACCACCCTCGGCAATGTACTGCTGTGCAAGGCAGACCTCGTAGAACTCGTTGATCACTTCCTCCTTCACCTGAGGCGTCACGCTTCTGGTGTTGGCAATCTCTAATGTCAGTTCCTCTATCTCGTCATCCTTTAAATGCTTAAACAATCCCGCGGAACGCTCCGGGCCCAATGAAATCAGCAAAATTGCAGCCTTCTGTAAACCGGTAATCCCGCTTTCGCTTTTCTTTGCCATAGTTTCCTCCTACCAATCCTCATCAAGCCAGTTGCGCAGCAGCGCGGCGGCAGCCTCCGGATTCTCGTCCACAAATTTCTCTATCAGCTTGCGTGTCTCGGACTTGGCTTCCACATCGATGTCCTCCAATTCCTGTGTGGACTGCAAAAGATCCTCCACGGAAAGCTCTTCGTCCTCCGCGGCCTTCTTCTTGCTGCTCATGCTTCTCAAAACCACGAGAGCGAGCAGTGCAAGAATGATGATCAACATGACAATGCTGGCAACATTGGTCCACTCTAACTCAAGTCCGGGCTTTGCGATAAATCTAGGCGACTCATAGGCAATAATCGTGATATTTTCACGAGGAATCCTGGTGGCGTTCTGAGCCATGTTATAATACTCATCCTCCACCTCGATCCGGACATCCTGGGAATTGTTCGCCTTGAACTCCTCCCATGTAATCCCATCCAGAAGTCCCTGTGCCCGAAGCTCCTCCTCACGGTAATCACGATACCGGATCAGAGAGATGGACATGCTGGAATTGTTATAATTGATAGCACCCGCCGGTGTCACCTTGTACTGACTCTGCTCGTCAGGCAGGTAATCAATCAGCTCCTCCGACCGCTCCGAAGATGAATTCGAGCCGTTTGGACTCGCATACACATTCTCGTCGTTGGAATCCGTTCCGGGCGCATAGGCATTGGCTGCGTTCTCCGTCGTCTCATTAAAAGTCTCTCGATGGGCGTAAAGCGCTTGCTCCCCCTCCGTCTGAGACCGATATTTCTTCACAGTATCCTCATAATTGGAATAATCCATATCCAGGCTGCAGACAACCTCTGCATTGTCAAACTGGCGCGTGCCATAGAGCACTGTTTTCACCTGGTTCGCCACCATGGACTGCCCCTGGTTCTGGAGTTCCTGCATGGAGCTTGCGATACCCGCGGTAGAATAATCATCTCCGCCTGTATACAGCATGTTTGCGTTGGAATCCAGAATGGTGATGTTGGCTGTGGTCTCATTTCCCAGCCAGGTCGCCACCGCACGGGCAATATTCGCCGCTCCACCCACAGGGAAATTGTCATCCAACTCCAATTGTATGTATGCACTGGACTCCTGCTTCTTCCTGCTCAGGGTACCGTCCTGAGGAGGAATGTTAAGCAGCACCTCCGCGCTCTTTACATTGTCGAAACGTTGAGTCAGGATTTTGGAGATTCTGCTCTGATACGCCTCCAAAGTCAGCTTCTCCTTGTCGGAAGCAGTCGTGGAAATGCTGCCATTCAGCGCCTCCTGTATCGTGTACTCATCCGCCCCGACGCCAGACGCTCCCAGCGTCCACACTGCTGTCGGGTATTGGCTTGCCTCCACTCTGAACTTCAGACCATCCGAGGACGCCTGGTATTTAATCTGCGCCCCTTCCAACAGGGTCTTTACCTCAGAGGCATCCTTGGCATTCGCACATTGGCGTAAATCCACATATTGAGGTTGTTGTGTCACATATATGACAATCGCTAATGCAAAAATAATCGTCGCGCCCAAGCCTATAATAATGGTCTTCTGGCGAGCGGTGAACTTATTCCACCAATCAATTACCTTTTGCAGGATTTCTTTTATTCTCTCCGGCATGGTATTTCTCCCATTTTATAATCTGGTATTCTAGATCTGCATCTGCATCAGTTCCTTGTACGCCTCAAGAACCTTATCCCTGATGGCTACAGTGTACTGCAATGCTGTGGATGCTTTTTGGAGCGCAATCGTCAAATCATGCGTGTTCTCGGTCTCCCCAAGCATGAATTTGACCTCTTCATTCTCCATATCTGACAAATAACTGTTGGTGGTGTTAATATTGTCGATCGCCGTGTTCAAAAAGGCGTCAAACATGGTGCCATCTGCGGTTTTCCCCTTCTCTCCCAGACTCCCTGTCAAGGTCTCCGGTCTGGTCACATAATTGAGTCCCGTGGTTCCGCTCAAGCCACTGAGTGATGTGATAGCTGATAAATCCATTTTATGTATCTCCTTCTATAGGCCCCCTATATTTATTATTTCTTGATGGCCGTATTTATCTATATCTTAGCTGCGGCATTAATGCTGCGCAAGATTCAAGCCCTGCAGAGCTATGGACTTGCTGGCGTTAAACGCGGTCGAATTGGCCTCATAAGCACGGCTCGCGTCAATCAAATTCGTCATCTCGGTGATGATGTTGACATTGGGCATGGTAACGTAACCATTCTCGTCCGCATCCGGATGGGAAGGGTCATACACCATCTTCATCTCAGACTCCTTATCCTCATGGATGCCTGTCACCTTCACGCCCTGTCCCACATATGCAGTCGAAGCGCCCCTGAGCACCTTGTGAAAATCACTGTAGCGATCTTCTCCTTTGGCCTGAAAAGTCACCAGCTTACGCACATATGGCGTGCCATCCTCCGTGCGTGTGGTCTGGGCATTGGCAACATTCTCGGAAATGATATCCATACGCAGTCTCTGTGCCGTCATCCCTGAAGCACACACATTAAACGCCGAAAACATACTCATCACTATATCCTCCTATATCAACACTTCATTTTTATTATGATTGTCTCGTTGCGATTATCTCCCTGTGATTACTTCATCACGGCCTGCAGGTTTTGGAACTCCTGCGAAATACTTGCAATCAAGCCCTGATATTTCAACTGGTTCTCCGCCAGCATCACGTTCTCATTCTCGATATCC
>CAMWLG010000033.1 GCA_947175035.1 uncultured Lachnospiraceae bacterium
CCGCGGTATTATAGATATTTGAGTGAATTGCTGGATAATGGAATCGATCGGATTTCATCCGGGGAACTCAGCAAACAGATGAAGGTGACCGCTTCCCAGATTCGTCAGGATTTTAATAATTTTGGGGGCTTTGGACAGCAGGGTTATGGTTATAATGTGGAATATCTGTATGAAGAGATCAGCAAGATTCTCGGGCTGGACCGCAAACATGATTTTATCATTATCGGTGCGGGCAATCTGGGGCGCGCCTTGGGCAATTATTTGAATTTTGAGCGAAGGGGATTTATTTTTAAAGGGATGTTTGACAAGGATCCCGGGCTGGTGGGAGAGACTGTGCGCGGGGTGCGCGTGATGTCGATGGATGATTTGGAGGCATTTCTGAAGGAGAACAGTATTGACATTGCGGTGCTCACCATCCCCAAGACCAGCGCGTCGGATATTGTGAATGTATTGGTGGAGAACGGCATCCGCGCGATTTTGAATTTTGCGCATGTGGATTTGAATGTGCCGGATGGAATACTGGTAGAAAACGTGCATCTTTCCGATAGTTTGATGAAATTGTCCTACAACATCAACCGGAAAATGCGGGAGGACAGCTATGGCGGAAAAGAATAAAAAGGATGTGTTCTCAGATGCGGTGATCGGCAAGAAGATACCGGTTCTGACCTTGGACAACAAGTGGTATAAACTGCTCAACGAGCTGGGCAGAAAAGCGGTAAAGGATCTGGAGAATGAATTGAACACGCTCATAAAACGTCAGGGGAAGCTCAACACGGAGAGTAAGGACATCAAGAAGCTGAAAAAGAAACTGATGAGCGAGATCATGCCCATGGTGGAGGAGATGGAGAAAGGCGGCAACAAAAAGCTTGAGAAGGCGATCGAGGATCACAAGCGGCTGATCGAGGAGTGTAACGAGAAGCTGGAGAGCTATGAGGAAGAGCTGATGGAGCTGCCAAAGGAGATTAACCGGGTGAACGTGCAGTTGATGCTCATCACCATGGATTATTGCTATGACACCATGCAGGAGAACACAAAGCAGATCGAGGAGATTTCCGAGTGGGTCACAAAGATGCGCATTGAGCTTAAGAAAAATTTGATCCGCAAACAGGAGATGGAGCAGAGAAATCACTTTATTTATACTTATATGAATGATATTTTCGGGGCGGACGTGGTGGATATATTTGATATGAAGTATGACCCTGAGAAGCAGCATCCCACGATTCCGTCGAAGAAGGCAGAAGCGCCGGAGGATTCGGAAAAGGAAGGCTGAAAAGAGGAAGCTTATGAGATATCTTGTGACTGCGGAGGAAATGAAGCGGTATGACGCCAATTCCATCAATCAACTGGGGGTGCCAGGTATGGTGTTGATGGAGCGGGCGGCGCTGTCTGCCAGGGAGGTGGTACTTGACAGGCTTGGTGTCGCCAAAGCAGGCTCTTCATTTATCAAGAGTGTGGATGACGCGGCAGCCGTGAGAGTGCTGATCATGGCGGGAGTGGGTAATAATGGCGGAGACGGGCTGGCGCTGGGAAGACTTTTGGGCGAGTTGGGCTGTCAGGTGGAGATCTGGCTTGTGGGGGACAAGGCAAAGGCGTCCGACCAATGGCGTTCTCAATGGAAAATTTTGCAGGCATATGATATAATGTGCAGTGACACACCGGCATTTACGGAATATACTATTTTAGTGGATGCTTTGTTTGGCGTGGGATTATCCCGGGAAGTAGGCGGTCTCTACAGGGAGGCTGTGGAGCGTTTTAATCAATTACAGGGCTATAAATTGGCGTTGGATGTGCCAAGCGGTATTGACAGCGATACAGGAACTGTACTGGGATGTGCGGTGCGGGCGGATGAGACAGTGACCTTTGGTTTTTGCAAGAGGGGATTGGTGCTTTATCCCGGCTGTGAGTATGCCGGAAAGGTTGTTGTGGGAGAGATTGGGATCAATGAGAGAAGCTTTCTCGGGGAGCCTCCCGGGATGTTTTGTCTTGATTCCCTGACAGAATGGCTGCCGGCAAGAGACCCGTATGGAAACAAGTCCACCTTTGGCAAAGTGCTTCTGGTGGCGGGAAGCGATAAAATGGCTGGCGCGGCGGTTCTTGCGGCGAGGGCTGCTTATCGAAGCGGTGCCGGGATGGTGAAGGTGGTCACGGACGCCTCCAACAGGGAGATTTTACAGGGAGCGGTTCCGGAGGCTCTGTTTGGCGTGTATGCGGATCTGGCGGATAGCTTGAGTTGGGCGGATGTCATCGTGATCGGATCTGGGCTTGGGCAGGAGAAAGGAGCCAGAAAATGTCTCGCACAGGTATTGACAGACAGCAATTGTCCTCTGGTGATTGACGCGGATGGTTTGAATTTGTTAGCGGCGGATGACAGGTTGTGGGAGCTTGTTGTGACACGGACGTCAGCACATGGACGACAGGTTACAAGACAGGTTGTCTTGACGCCTCATGTGGGGGAGCTCTCCCGGTTGACGGGAGTGGATATTCCCAAATTAAAGAAAAATCTTGCATTTCATGGGTTGGAGCTGTCAAGAAGGCTTGGAGCAATCGTGGTGGCAAAGGACGCGAGGACATTCGTGTGTTGTCAGGGAAAGCCTGTATGTGTGAATCTATGGGGCAACAGCGGTATGGCGACGGCGGGGAGTGGTGATGTGCTGGCAGGTATTTTGGGCGGTCTTCTGGCTCAGTCGCAAACCTGTCAGGAAAGCGCATTTGAGACAGTCTGTCTGGGGGTAGGAGTTCACGCTCAGGCAGGAGATATGGCGGCAAGAGAGAAAGGCGAGCATGGCTGCATGGCGGGGGATATCGCGGAGGCAGTGGCGGCAGTGCTGCGAAACAAGAAAAGAATATGACAATGGACAGAAAAAAAATCGACATTGAAGATAAATTTCAGAGGGTTTGTGCCAAGGTAGACTTGGATGCTATTTTGCACAACGTGGAGCGGATGCGGGAAGGTCTGCAGGAGGGCACCCATATGATTGCCGTAATCAAGACGGACGGTTACGGGCATGGCAGCATTCCTATCGCCAATTGTCTGGATCCTTTGGACTTTTTATTCGGTTTTGCAGTGGCGACGCCAGAGGAGGCTTATGTGCTGCGGGCGCATGGAGTCAAAAAGCCCATCCTGGTGCTGGGTTATACCTTTCCCTATGCGAATGAGCGCATGGCTGCGGAGGAGATTCGTCCCACAATATTTAATCTGGACGGGAGTGAGCTTCGTGAGCTTGCCGAGGCGGGAAAGACACAAGGGAAACCTGTCAAAGTCCATATCAAAGTTGATACGGGTATGGGACGTATCGGCGTCATGCCGGATGACGAGGGGCTTGCTTTTGTGCAGAAAGTCATGGAATACACAACGGATGGATGGCTGGAAATAGAGGGAATGTTTACTCATTTTGCGAGGGCGGATGAGCGGGATCAGACGAATGTCAGGAAGCAGTTGGCGTTGTTTACGGATTTTGTCGCTCGCGTCAAAGCCGATCTAGGGCTTGATATACCGCTGTGTCATTGCGCGAACAGTGCGGCGACTATGGAGCTGCCGGAGGCGAATATGGATGCAGTAAGGGCAGGAATCTCGCTCTATGGTTTGCACCCTTCGGAAGAAGTGCCGGGGGAGGAAACCTATTTGAGACCGGCGCTCTCTCTATCGAGTCATATTGTTCATGTAAAGACCATTCATGAAGGACAGAGCGTCAGCTATGGCGGCACCTTCACAGCAGTGGAGGATATGAGGGTCGCCACCATTCCCGTGGGTTATGGGGACGGCTATCCGAGGTCGCTCTCCGGCGGGAAGGGCTATGTGTTGATTCGGGGACATAGAGCGCCAATCTTGGGGCGCGTGTGCATGGATCAGTTCATGGTGGATGTCAGTCATATCCCCGGGGTGACCCGCGGGGAGCCTGTGACATTGATCGGGGAGGACGGAGACGAGCGTATCACCGCGGAGATGCTGGGTGAGTTGTCTGGTCGTTTTAATTATGAGCTTGTCTGTGATTTGGGAAAGCGCGTGCCACGGGTATTTTACCGCGGGGGCGAGCTGGTCGCTTTTCAGGACATAGACGGGTATCACACAATATTGGATTAAAAATACATTTGTTGAAATATATGGAATACCTCCAGGAAAACAGGAAATACTATCTGCAGGCCGTAAAGGCAGAATGGAGGGAAAATGAGAAGAGGCGATGTGTATTACGCAGATTTGAGACCTGTGGTCGGTTCGGAGCAGGGGGGAATCCGTCCTGTGCTGATTATTCAGAATGACGTGGGGAACCGTCACAGTCCAACGGTCATCTGCGCTGCAATTACCTCAAAGATGAACAAGGCGAAGCTGCCGACACATATTGAGCTTAGGGCAGATATGTATGATATGGATAAGGATTCGGTGGTGCTTTTGGAACAGCTGCGCACCATAGACAAAAAGCGTTTGAAGGATAAGGTATGTCACTTGGACGGCGAGATTATGTGTAAGGTAAACCATGCGTTGATGATTAGTCTGGAGCTTGATACATAAGACAGTGTGTTCCGGTTCTTGACGAAAGCATGATTTATGGTATATGATATTGCCTATAATTTGATTATAATAACACAGGATAAAGGAGAAGGTTGTTGTTATGGAAGACGCTGGGCCGACGGCCAGTATAATTTTTTGTCTGTTATTGTTAATGGATGTATTTTTGTATGGTTTTGGTTCTGCCATCGTAAACCTCAATGAGAAGGAGGTTGAGAGGCGCGCCAAGGAGGAGAAGGATACCAAGAGCGAGCGATTGCTGAAGATCATGGATCGCCCGGAACAATATGTCAATATGGTACAGTTGGTAGCCACCTTGATCAATGTGGTAGCGGGCGCCGTGTATCTGACGCTTTGGATGAGAGGCTTGGGACGAATCCTGCAGGGATTTGCAGAGAGAGAGTTTTTTTCATCGAGCATCTCGGGAGGAATCGTTGCGGGAGTGGTCAGCGTGTTTGCGGCAGTGTTGTCGGCATTGGGGCTGCTCTACATATTTTTGACCTTCGGTGTGCTCCTGCCTAAGAGGGTGGCGGCGAGAATGCCGGAGAAATGGGCATATGCGTGTATTGGGCCCGTTGCGGTGATGATGAAGTTTTTTTCGCCATTTACGGGGCTTGTGAATGTGACGGTGAAGGGGATTCTCTTTCTGTTCGGCGTGCGTGGGGATGAGAATGAGAGCGACGTCACTGAGGAAGAAATCATCAATATGGTGCAGGAGGGCTTCGAGCAGGGCGTCATTGAAGATAGCGAGGCAGAGATGATCTCCAATATTTTTGCCTATGGCGACAAGGAGGCACAGGATATCATGACCCACAGAAGCAATGTGGTGGCTATTGATGGCAGCATGCACCTCAAAGAGGCCATTGATTTCATGCTGGAGGGCACCAACAGCCGGTATCCCGTCTATGAGGAGAATATCGACCACATCATAGGCGTGCTGCATCTTAAGGATGCCATGCGTTATCACAGGGGGGATACGTTTGAGGATGGATGCCTGAAGGATTTGGATGGCCTTTTGCGGGAGGCTCATTTTGTGCCGCAGACGAAGAAGCTGGACGAGCTGTTTGAGGAGATGCAGTCTCAAAAGCTGCAGATGGTGATTGTGGTGGACGAGTACGGACAGATGGACGGACTTGTGGCGATGGAGGATATCCTTGAGGAGATCGTGGGCAATATTCTGGATGAATATGACGAGGACACGGAATATATCGAGGATAAGGGAAATGACGAGTATGTCATGGAAGGAAAGACCCCATTGGAGGATTTGACGGAGCGTTTTGGCATCAATTTTGACGGCGAGGAATTCGAGACTTTGAATGGATTCATGATTTATCGTCTGGATCATATCCCGGAACCCGGGGAGGAGTTTGATGTGGACTACCAGGGCTACAATTTTAAAATTTTATCCGTGGAAAATAAAGTGATACAGAGCGTTCTCGTGACCAAGCTCCCGGAGGAGGAAAAGACGGCGGAGGAAGTGGAAGAGAGCTGAACGTTACGGAGAGTGCGCTAAATCCGCTATTGAAGAAATATCCAAATAATGATATGATGATAGTTATGATGTGATAAAAAAAGACAAGGAAGATAAAGGAGAATAAAGATGTCAGGACATTCTAAATTTGCGAACATAAAGCATAAAAAGGAGAAAAACGACGCTGCGAAGGGCAAGATTTTCACGATTATCGGGCGCGAGATTGCAGTTGCCGTGAAGGAGGGAGGCCCCGACCCCAACAATAATTTTAAGCTGGCGACAGTGATTGCGAAGGCCAAGGCGAACAATATGCCCAATGATACTATCGAGCGCGGAATCAAGAAGGCCGCCGGGGATGTGGGCAATGTAAACTATGAGTATGCCACTTATGAGGGGTATGGCCCCAATGGTATTGCGATTATTGTGGACACGCTTACAGACAACAAGAACCGCACCGCAGCCAATGTCAGAAGCGCGTTCACCAAGGGGCAGGGCAGTATCGGCACTCCCGGCTGTGTATCTTTCATGTTTGACAAGAAAGGACAGATCATCATAGACAAAGAGGAATGCGACTTGGAGGCAGATGATCTGATGATGACGGCACTTGACGCGGGGGCTGAGGATTTCTCTGAGGAGGACGACAGCTATGAGGTGATTACCGACCCGGATTCCTTCGAGGGAGTCAGGACGGCTTTGGAGGAGGCGGGGATTCCCATGCTGAGCGCTGAGGTGACTATGATTCCCCAAAATTATGTGGAGCTGACGGACGAGACAGCGATTAAGAATCTGCAGAGAACATTGGATCTGTTGGATGATGATGATGATGTTCAGGCAGTGTATCACAACTGGGATGAATAAAAGTGAAATAGGCGCGGGAGGAATTGATCATGGCACAGGATTCCGTTCAAAATAATTACAAGAAAGAAACAATCTGCATACAGTCGGGCTGGAAGCCCGTAAACGGGCAGCCCAGAGTGCTGCCCATCATACAGAGCACCACGTTTAAATATGACACCTCCGAGCAGATGGGGAGGCTTTTTGATCTGGAGGACAGCGGCTATTTCTATACCAGGTTGCAGAATCCCACCAACGATTTCGTGGCGCAGAAGATCTGTGAATTGGAGGGCGGTGTGGCTGCGATGCTCACAAGCTCAGGACAGGCGGCAAACTATTATGCCGTGTTTAATATCTGCGAGACAGGGGATCATGTGGTGATGTCTTCCACGGTCTACGGTGGCACGTTTAACTTGTTGACCGTGACGATGAAGAAAATGGGAATCGAGACCACAGTGGTGGATCCTGACGCGTCCGAGGAGGAGCTTGCCAAGGCTTTCAGGGACAATACCAAATGTGTGTTGGCGGAAACCATAGCCAATCCCGCCCTGGTGGTGCTTGATATTGAGAAATTTGCCCGTCTGGCTCACCGTCATGGTGTGCCTCTGATCGTGGATAATACCTTTGCGACCCCCATCAATTGCAATCCTTTTTGCTGGGGAGCGGATATTATTACTCATTCCACTACAAAATATATGGATGGACATGCGATGTGTGTGGGCGGCGCTATCGTGGATTCCGGCAATTTTGACTGGGAGCAGTATGGCGATAAGTTCCATGGCTTGACGACACCGGACGAGTCCTATCACGGAATCACCTACACTAAGAAATTCGGCAAGGCGGCTTATATCACCAAGGCGACTTCACAGCTGATGAGGGATCTTGGCTCTATCCAATCGCCCCAGAATGCCTTTTTGCTCAATGTCGGGTTGGAGACATTGCCCCTGCGCATGGAGAGACATTGCGCCAACGCCCAGGCTGTGGCGGAGTTCTTGGAGGGGCATGAATCGGTGGCATGGGTCAATTATCCTGGTTTGAAAAGCAATAAATATTATGAGTTGGCACAGAAATATATGCCCAAGGGGAGCTGTGGCGTGATCTCATTTGGTCTGAAGGGCGGCAGGCAGGCGGCGGAAAAAATGATGGATAGGCTGCAGCTTGCGGCGATTGTCACCCATGTGGCGGATGCGAGAACCTGTGTGCTTCATCCTGCAAGCCATACCCACCGTCAGATGAACGACGAACAGCTTTTAGAAGCAGGCGTAGCGCCGGATTTGATTCGTCTGTCAGTCGGGATTGAGCATGTGGATGATATCATTGCAGATTTGAAGCGTGCCATTGAGGGCTAATTAGACACAGGTAAAGGTTGCGGAAGCGGCAGAATGAGAGGAAATATGGATAGGCTTGCGATTGTGGTTCCCTGTTATAATGAGGAGGAAGTGTTGAAAATAGCGTCCAAGGCTTTGCGAGAGGTGTTGGACGACCTTGTGCGTAAGGGGAAGATAGGGCAGGACAGTTTTATTCTATTTGTGAATGACGGCAGTAAGGATCGCACATGGGAATTGATTGAGGAAGAACATGCGGCATACCCCGGACAGGTGTTTGGAGTAAAGCTTGCGGGAAATGTAGGACATCAGTTTGCGCTGACTGCCGGTTTAATCACCGCCAAGGATATGAGTGACGTGACCGTGTCCATCGATGCGGATCTGCAGGATGACGTGGCGGTGATCGAGGAGATGATTGACAAGTTCCATGCGGGGAATGATATTGTGTATGGCGTCCGCAAGGAGCGCAAGACAGATACCTTTTTTAAGCGAACCACCGCTCAGGGGTTCTATAAGGTGATGGAGCTGATGGGCGTCAAGACGGTCTACAATCACGCGGATTTTAGACTGATGAGCAAACGTGCTGTAGAGCATTTTTCGCAATTCAAGGAGACGAATCTTTTCCTGCGGGGCATGGTGCCTCTGATCGGCTACCAGACAGACTGCGTCTATTATGACCGCAAGGAGCGCGTGGCGGGGGAATCCAAGTATCCTTTGAAAAAAATGCTTGCGCTTGCATTTAATGGCATTTCTTCTTTTAGTGTGAAGCCGATCAGCATGATTCTCGGGCTGGGAATGTTTATTGTTTTTATTTGTGTATTGGCGGCAATTTACGCTTTGATTTCATATTTTACGGGACATGTGGTGCCGGGCTGGACATCATTGATTCTGTCCATCTGGTTTTTGGGGGGCGTGCAGCTCCTTGCAATCGGCCTGGTGGGACAGTATATCGGTAAGATTTATATCGAGGTGAAGCAGCGTCCCCGCTATAATATTGAAAAGGTTTTAACGGATGAAGAAAAATAATATTCCCCAAATCCTGATATGGGGTTGTTACGCTTTGTTCGCTGGTGCCTGTCTGATTTTGACGACAATGGTGGTTGGCAGAGCATTGGGATATGGATCTTTCGCAGGCATTGCTGTGGGAATCGTCATATTGCTTGCAATGGGGCTGCTCGTCCGTATGCTGCACAGAGTTACAGACAAAATGCAATTTCAAAAGCAGGATGAACGGAACCGATTGATTTGGCTGATATTAGAAGGGCTTTTGATTGTAGGGGGATTGATTGGAATGATTACCCTGCGCATGGCGCATCCATGGGATGTGACACAGGAGTCGGCATTTGAATTAGCCAAGATATCTCCTGACGGGTTTGAACTCAAGATGGCCCATAGGGGATATGAATTATATCTGTATCTGTTGCATGGATTCTTTTTATTTCTGGGCAATAAGGCATCTGCGGCGATTCTTCTACAGATGGTTCTCTTGGTGGGGGCATACTTTAGTCTGTATTTTGGCATTCGTAGATTATCAGGGCCGGTGGCGGCGCTCACAGTCATGGTATTTCTTGGATTTGCGCCCTTTATGGTCACCGAGACGAGAAAGCTTTTGCCCCTTTTGATGTTTCTGATATTCTATGGACTGGCAGTCGGAGGAATTGCGGCGCTTCCGGATAGAATGAGGGGTCTGTTTAAAATATATGACAAGGTCTTTGCGGTGCTGTATTATATTTTTGTTGGCCTCCTCATGGGATTTTGCTTTTATCTGGACGTGGTGGGAATCACCCTTTTGATATTTTTGACAGGGGTGATTTGCTGCGGCAAAAGGGAAGCGGAAGATATGACGGGCAAACGTGGGATGCCGGAGGGAATCGTTTCGCCTGAGGCATATCTTGAGGCTATGGAGCAGGAATCTGTCATTTTGGGGAGCGAGGTCTTTGTGTTTGTATGCTGTCTGGTTTCGGCGGTTTTGGGATATGTTGGGGCGCATGGCATCCGAAGTATAGGGGGAGGCTCAGCGGCCGCTTCTATCTATGGACAGTTGGAGCTCTATATGCCAGGGAATGTCCGAATTCCAACAACTGTGGAGACGGGGACAGTATTTTGGGATGTGTTGCTTTTGGCGGCATTTATGTCACTTGGGGCATTTGGGTTCTGGTATAGCGGGAGGATTCGGGACAAGGCTATGTGGATGTTTGCTGCCGTGCTTTTGGCGGGGATGCAGTGTACAGGTATGACCAGTGAGGTATATTCTGACGGATTTGCCGTTTTGTATTTGTTTTGCACGGCCATAGCCGGCTGCAGTTTGACGGATTTGATGGTGGTAAAGAAGGCACCCGTGGAGACGGGAGAGATGGGGGATATGGATATCATGGATATGGATGCACAGGACAATTTGAATATGTTGAATCAATCAAATGACAGTACTGTCGGAGGTGATGCCGCGCCTGTCATCAATTATATAGAGAATCCATTGCCTTTGCCGAAGAAGCACAAACCGAAGGTATTGGATTACGATTATGCCGTGGCGGATGATGACGACTTTGATATATGATTTTTTGAATAATATTTTTTGGAAAAGCAATACTGTGAATGAGAAGGGACTGTGTAGGTAAAACGACACAGTCTTTTTATGCGCAGAGCCGCATATGGTATTTAGCTGCTTTGCAGCATGCGGCTCGCGCGGCGAGTAGGGGGAAGTCTTCCCTACTCGATCACATGCCCATGCAGCGGAAATATGCCGTCAAGGCGGCGCATGGGGCGCGCAGTGGGAAGATAAATCTTCCCTACTCGATTGCATGCAAATAGGAGGGATTCAATATGGCGGGGAAGCAGAACACAAAAAATCAAAATAATCAGAACGAACAGGATACCAAGATTCAAAAAGAAGAGCATCAGGACGAGCGGATTGAGAAGTTGGGGCAGGTGACGCTCGGGAACAATGAGGAGCATCATGACATCCATCTTTTGTCCATCATTGGCGAGATAGAGGGACATGATAATCTGACGAACAATGCCAAGACCACGAAGTACGAGCATGTGCTGCCTCAGCTTGCGGCTATTGAGGACAGTAAGGATATCCAAGGGGTACTGGTGATTTTAAACACCATGGGTGGGGACGTGGAGGCGGGACTTGCCATTGCGGAGATGCTTGCTTCCCTAAGCAAGCCCACGGTGTCGCTGGTGTTGGGAGGAGGCCATTCTATCGGCGTGCCCATTGCGGTGAGCACGGACTATTCCTTTATTGTGCCCACGGGGACTATGGTAATTCATCCGGTGCGCATGAACGGGATGGTGATTGGCGTACCCCAGACCTTTGATTATTTTAAGCTGATTCAGGATCGGATCACGGGCTTTGTGTGCCGTCATTGTAAGATTGACAGAACTCGTCTGGAGGAACTGATGATGGAGACCGGTGTGCTGACCAAGGACGTGGGGACGATTCTGGTGGGCGAGGAAGCCGTGAAATATGGGATTATCGACGAGGTCGGCGGGATTGATAAAGCGATTGGGAAGCTTCATGAACTGATTGGAAAGTGACAGTTACACAAGACGAAATTTCCATGGTGACAAGAGAAGAGAAAAATGGTATAATTACCCTTTAAGAGAAGTTATTGGTGACAGAATTGAAGAACAGAGAGGTATGAAGCAGAATGGCTTCTTCATCAAATAAATCCACACAGAGAAAATCAAATTCAGGTAAGGGTGGCACCGCACGGTCTGCCGCCACAAGAAAGATAGACGAGACACAGTTACAGCAGGACAGGGAGCTTTTCCACGAGATAGGGCTGATTGCCCTGTTTATTGTGATGGTTTTGTTGTTTTTCTGTAATTTTGGCATTATCGGCCCCGTGGGCAACGGTATCAGGGATATTATGTTTGGTATTTTTGGATTTTTGGCTTATGTGACGCCGGTGTTGGCGTTTTTGCTGACAGCCTTTTGGTTTGCCAACGAGGGAAGTCCCACGGCTATGCGTAAGATGATTGCGGGTGTTGCTTTGTATCTTATGGCGGGGATTGTCTGTGAGTTGATTGCAGGCCCCGTCACGTCTATGGAGGCCTACGACATCAAGGAGATTTATGACAGCTGCAGCTTAGGCAGGAAGGGCGGCGGTGTGTTGGCCGGAAGCTTTGCATATTTGTTATATCACAGTCTGGAAATGATGGGTACGATCCTGGTGGTGCTGCTTTGTTCCGCGATCAGCCTGATCCTTTTGACAGAGCGTTCCCTTCTAAGCAGTATGAGAGAGGGTTCTGAGCGGTTCAGGGAGCTTTCCGCCATCGACCCGGAGAGATTGGGTGAGGAGTCAGAGCGTCGGAAGGAAGCGGCGAGACTTCGCAGGGAGGAACAGGGGAGACTTCGCGAAGAGCGCAGGAACGGGAGAGAGGAACGCGCGCGCAGAAGCGCAGAGGAGCGGCGGCTGCGGGCGGAAGAGAAGGAGAATGAGAAAATTCTCCGAATGGAGAAGAAGGTGTCCGGTGTGATGATTGATACCTCCCTCAAAAAAGGTGAGGAGAAGCATCGCAGTGACCTTCACGAGATTACTTATCAGGGAGCGCAGGAGACGGAGAACGCAGCGCAGGGAGGGGATCAAAACCAGGTGGTTTCGCCCAGTGCGAACACGTCGGCTCCGGCATTTGATTTTGACAAAATCCGTGTGCGCACGGCGCATCAGGTGAATCTGACAGAGGTGTTCCCTGAGGATGAGATGCAGAGCCCGGAACAGATGCATGAGGTATCCGCCATGTCTGATTGGGGGCAGGAAATGGAGAGGGATAGAGAGAGGGACATGGAACCCCGCCAGAATCCGGTCAGCGAACACAAGGATAGCCTACTTACCCATGAGGCGGAGCAGATTCGGGTACATAAGGAGAAAGTCAGCGCCGTACCGCCGGCAGATAATGGCTTGTCACCCGCGCAGGAGCAGATACATAAGGACATTCAAAATACTGAGAAAAAGGCACCTAAAAAATACATGTTCCCGCCGATTTCCAGATTGCAGAAGGGTGAGTCGTCTTCCGTAGACTCCACCAATGAACTGAAGGAGACGGCGATGCGGCTGCAGCAGACCTTGAGCAATTTTGGGGTGAAGGTGACCATCACGGATATCAGCCAGGGACCCAGTGTGACCCGCTATGAACTGCAGCCCGAGCAGGGCGTGAAGGTATCCAAGATCGTGGGATTGACAGACGATATCAAGCTAAACCTTGCGGCGACGGATATCCGTATCGAAGCGCCCATCCCGGGCAAGGCGGCGATCGGTATCGAAGTGCCTAACAAGGAGAATATGATGGTGGCTCTCAGGGATTTGTTTGAGAGCAAAGAATTCAAAGAATTTCCATCAAATATTGCCTTTGCAGTGGGAAAGGATATCGCTGGCAAGACGGTGGTGGCGGATATTGCAAAGATGCCCCATATGCTGATCGCCGGCTCCACGGGCTCCGGTAAGTCCGTCTGCATCAACACGTTGATTATGAGCATTTTATACAAGGCGCATCCGGATGATGTGAAACTGATCATGGTGGATCCCAAGGTGGTGGAGTTGTCTGTCTATAATGGAATTCCGCATCTGCTGATTCCTGTGGTGACCGATCCCAAGAAGGCATCGGCGGCTTTGCATTGGGCGGTGTCGGAGATGGAGGATCGTTACCGGAAGTTTGCGGATTATAATGTTCGTGACCTGAAGGGTTACAATAAGAAGTTGGAGACCATGAGGGAGAATGGGGAGGAAGATGTGCCTTCAAAGCTCCCCCAGATTGTGATTATTGTGGACGAGCTGGCAGATTTGATGATGGTGAGCCCCGGCGAGGTGGAGGAGTCCATCTGCCGTTTGGCACAGTTGGCGAGGGCTTGCGGCATTCATTTGATCATTGCCACCCAGAGACCCAGCGTGGATGTCATCACAGGTTTGATCAAGGCAAATATGCCCAGCCGTGTGGCTTTTGCCGTGTCCAGCGGGGTGGATTCCCGCACCATATTGGATATGGTGGGGGCGGAGAAGCTTCTGGGCAAAGGAGACATGCTTTTTTACCCGCAAGGCTATACTAAACCCGCACGTATACAGGGAGCCTTCGTGTCCGACAAGGAAGTGTCGGATGTGGTGGACTTCTTGAAAAATCAAATGATAGGCAATGTCTATGCGGAGGATATTGAAGAGAAGATTAAAAATATCGGCACATCTTCCGGAAGCGGCGGAGGCGGTGGTTCTGCCGGAGGGGACAATGGCAGGGATGAATATTTTGCGGAAGCCGGACGGTTTATCATCGACAAGGACAAGGCGTCTATTGGTATGTTACAGAGAGTCTTGAAAATTGGTTTTAACAGGGCGGCCCGCATTATGGATCAACTTTGTGAATATGGTGTTGTTGGTGAGGAGGAGGGCACGAAACCCCGCAAGGTTCTTATGAGCCTGGAACAGTTTGAACAACTGTTGGAGGAGATATAGATGGGTATAAGGATGAAGACAGATATTGAGATTGCGCAGGAGGCGGTGCTACAGCCGATTGCGGAAATCGCGGAAGAGTGTGGAATCCCGGAAGAGGAATTGGAACTCTATGGGCGATATAAGGCAAAGCTTTCTGACGCCTGTTTAAAGAAGCTTGAGAAGAATCCTGATGGCAAATTAATCCTAGTGACTGCCATCAATCCCACTCCAGCGGGGGAGGGGAAAACTACTACCACGGTAGGGTTAGGTCAGGCGTTTGGAAAGCTTGGTAAAAAGGCAGTGATTGCTCTTCGGGAGCCTTCCCTCGGTCCCTGTTTTGGAATGAAAGGGGGTGCGGCGGGCGGCGGCATGGCGCAGGTGGTTCCCATGGAGGATTTGAATTTACATTTTACGGGGGATTTTCATGCGATTACCTCCGCCAACAATCTGTTGGCAGCTCTTTTGGATAATCATATCCAGCAGGGCAATGAGCTTGGGATAGACACAAGACAGATTGTGTGGAAGCGCTGTGAGGATATGAATGACAGGGCTTTGCGCAATATCATAGTGGGACTTGGAGGTAAAATGGATGGCTTTGCCAGGGAGGATCACTTTATTATCACGGTAGCCAGTGAGATCATGGCGATTTTCTGTCTCGCCGAGAACATGAAGGATTTAAAGGAGCGTTTGGCAAAAATTGTTGTGGCATACAATTATGACGGGGAACCGGTCACTGCCAAGGATTTGAAGGCTGTGGGGGCAATGGCGGCGCTGCTTCGGGATGCACTGAAACCGAATCTGATCCAAACCCTGGAGCATACTCCCGCTCTGGTGCATGGAGGACCTTTTGCAAATATCGCCCATGGATGCAACTCTGTGCGGGCGACGAAAGCCGGACTCAAATTGGCAGATTACTGTATTACGGAGGCAGGTTTTGGCGCGGACTTGGGCGCTGAAAAATTCTTTGACATCAAGTGTCGCATGGCGGGGTTAAAACCGGATGCGGTGGTGCTTGTCGCTACGGTGCGCGCGTTAAAGTACAATGGCGGTGTAGCCAAGGCTGATTTGAATCAGGAGAATCTCAAAGCTCTGCATAAGGGGATTGTGAATCTGGAGAAACACATTGAGAATATCCAGAAGTACGGTGTGCCGGTGGTGGTGACGCTGAATGCTTTTACCTCCGACACGGAGGCAGAACTTTCTTTTGTCAAAGATTTTTGCGAGTCCAGAGGATGTGAGTTCGCCTTGTCCGAGGTGTGGGCGAAGGGCGGCGAAGGGGGCATTGCCCTTGCGGAGAAGGTCTTGAAGACCTTGGAAGAGAAGGAGAGCCATTTTAAACCACTCTACGGGGATGATTTATGTCTCAAAGAAAAGATACAGAAGGTTGCCTCGGAGATTTATGGGGCGGGGGGAGTGACCTACACGCCTGCAGCGTTGAAGCAGCTGAAACACTTGGAGAAGCTTGGCTATGGGAACTTTCCGGTATGCATGGCTAAGAATCAATATTCTTTGTCAGATGACCCGACACTTTTGGGACGGCCTGTGGGTTTTGAAATCAATGTGAGAGAGTTGTATGTGTCTGCGGGAGCGGGGTTTGTGGTGGTGCTTACCGGCGCGGTAATGACGATGCCGGGACTGCCCAAGGCGCCTGCCGCCTATCAGATAGATGTGGATGACGAAGGAAAAATCATTGGGTTATTCTAGTGTACTGTTATAAATCAAAGTAACTATTTCAGAAGGATTGGAGAAGAAACGATGGCGAAATTAATTGACGGAAAAGCAATTTCTGCCCAGATTAAGGATGAATGTAAGGAGAAGGTTGCCAAACTTAGGGCAGAGGGTGTCGAGGTGACATTGGCAGTGATACAGGTGGGAGCGGATCCTGCTTCCACAGTTTATGTGGGCAATAAGAAAAAGGCATGTGAATATATCGGCGTCCGTTCCCTTGCCTATGAGCTGCCAGAGGAGACCACGGAAGAGGAACTCTTGGATCTTATCACAGAGTTAAATGAACGCAAAGATGTCAATGGCATCTTGGTTCAGCTTCCACTGCCAAAGCATATCAATGAGGAAAAGGTGCTTGACAGGATTGACCCGAAGAAGGATGTGGACGGTTTTCACCCGCAAAACGTGGGTGCATTGTGTATCGGGAAAACCGGATTTGTGTCCTGTACCCCGGCAGGAATCATTCAGCTGCTAAAGCGTTCGGGTATTGAGATTGCGGGCAAGGAATGCGTGGTCGTGGGACGCAGCAATATTGTTGGAAAGCCTATGGCATTGCTATTGCTTCGGGAAAATGGTACCGTGACCGTGACGCACAGCCGCACGAGGGATTTGAAAGAGGTGACAAGGCGTGCCGATATTCTGGTGGTGGCGATCGGCAAGCCCAAAATGATCACTGCGGATTATGTGAAGGAGGGTGCCGTGGTCATTGATGTGGGCATCCACCGCAACGAAAATAATAAATTGTGTGGAGACGTGGATTTTGAGAGTGTGGAGCCTCTTTGCAGTGCTATCACGCCGGTGCCTGGCGGAGTCGGGCCCATGACCATTGCCATGTTAATGAACAACTGTGTGGAGTCTGTTGCGATACAGCGATAAGAGAGGGGACAACCTATGAAATGTCCAAATTGTGGGGCAGAGATGAAGGAGGGCCGTCTCTATTGCGAGAAGTGTGGAGAGGATATTCACATCGTTCCGGATTTTGAGCCAGAGTTGGAGCTGAATCTGGAACAGAGTCTTGGGAATATTCTAAAAGATGTGGCGCAGGATGGGGCGGCGAAGGAGAAAGCCGAATCACAAAAAGGCAAAAGGGACACAAGGTTTCGCACGTTCTTTGGCTGGATAGGTATTGGAGTGTTGGTGATATTTCTGATTGCGGGTGGCATCAGGATATTTCAACACTATTCCATTGATTACCAGATAGACCAAGCCAAAAAAGCTGTCGCCTTGGGGCAGTATGAGAAGGCGGTTGGGTATTATACCAGAGCCAGGGAGCTTGACCAATTTAATGTAGGTTTGAAGCTTGATCTGGCGGAGGTATACTTTCTTCAGAATGATAAAGAACAATACGAATATTGGTTAAATGATATTGTGTCTGACCCGAAAACGGATGCAGAGCAATTGGGAAGCGCCTATGGCAAGCTGATTGCTATTTACCGTGCAAGGGAGGATTATCAGACCATCCACGATATGCTGATGAGATGTGACAACGAGGCGATTCGCTCCACTTATCAGAGCTACATGGCAGAGGCACCGCAGTTTGGCGTGCCGGAGGGCAGCTACACGGAGGTGAAGGCACTAAAGCTCACAGTGACAGGAAATGGAATCATCTATTACACTATGAATGGCAGTACGCCGGATGAGGCGTCGGAGCGTTATACGGCCCCTATTCTCTTGGAAAATGGATATTATAACGTGAAAGCAATTTTTGTGAATGCATATGGTGTGACAAGTGAGATTGCTTCCGCGGAATATCATATCAGCGTGGAGCAGCTGGAGACTCCGGAGATTAACGTGGATGCGGGCAGCTACACGATACCGGTGATGATCACGGTGATGAATGATGCCGGGAATATCTATTACACCACGGATGGCTCAACGCCGGATCTGACCTCGACACAGTATACGGAACCGATTCCCATGCCTCTCGGACACAGCACATTCAAGTTTGTCAGGATTGAGGCCGGACGCAGCAGCATAGTGGTGGAGAGAACATTTACATTGGAGATGGAGGCGGAATTTTCTCCAGAACAGGCGGTGGATGCGGTGAGGGAGACCGCACTCCGCTCCGGCAAGATATTGGATGATGACGGACATTTTGATGACACGGCTGCATGTTATCAATATCATTATCTGCACGTGATCAGATTGGACGAAACCCAGGATTATTATGTGGTTGCGGAGATTCTTGTGGATATAGAGGGAATCCCTGCCAGAACAGGTAATTATTTTGCCATTGACGTACATACCGGTTTGTGTTATAAGCTTCAAATAGAAGGTGGTAATTATGGGGTGTTCGCAAACCCTTAAAAACAATAATATATGAAGAGGTGAGTTTATGTACAAGATTTTGAAGAAAAAGGAACTGGCCGCAAACATCTATCTGATGGATGTGGAGGCAAAACGTGTGGCAAAGTCCTGTCAACCGGGACAGTTTGTCATTGTGCGTATGGACGAGGAGGGAGAGAGGATTCCCTTGACAATCTGTGATTATGACCGGTCAGCAGGGACAGTTACGATTGTGTTTCAGACGGTGGGTGCGGGCACCAAAATGATGGCGCAGTTGAACGAGGGGGATGCTTTTCATGATTTCGTGGGACCTCTTGGATGCGCTTCCGAGCTGGTGAATGAGGATAAGGAGAGCCTGAAGAGCAAGAAGATTCTTTTTGTGGCGGGCGGCGTTGGGGCGGCACCTGTGTATCCGCAGGTGAAGTGGCTTCATGAGAACGGCGTGGATGCGGATGTCATTGTGGGAAGCAAGACAAAGGATTTGTTGATTTTGGAGAAAGAGATGGAGGCTGTAGCCGGCAATCTCTATGTGACCACGGATGACGGTTCTTATGGCAGGAGTGGTATGGTGACTCAGACCATCAAGGATCTGGTGGCAGAGGGGAAGCAATATGATGTGTGTATTGCCATCGGGCCGATGATCATGATGAAATTCGTATGTGTGCTCACCAAAGAATTGGGGCTTCCCACGATCGTGAGTCTGAATCCGATCATGGTGGATGGCACGGGTATGTGTGGCGCATGTCGTGTCACCGTGGACGGAAAAGTGAAATTTGCCTGTGTTGACGGCCCTGAGTTTGATGGACACGCAGTCAATTTTGACGAGGCCATGAGACGTCAACAGATGTATAAGACTCAGGAGGGCAGGGCGATGCTGGCATTGGAGGAAGGAGATTCCCACCACGGCGGCTGTGGAAACTGCTAAACAACTTAAGGGCAATTCATACATATTGTGCATATAGAATATCCATGCAGAGAGGAGAAACAGAATGGATGTGTTAAAGAAAGTTCCTGTGAGAGAACAGGATGCAAAGAAACGTGCGACAAACTTTGAGGAAGTGTGTCTTGGCTATAACAAAGAGGAAGCCATGGAAGAGGCAGCGAGATGCATCAACTGTAAAAATGCGCAGTGCATCAAAGGATGTCCTGTGGCGATCAATATTCCGGGCTTTATTGAGCAGGTGAAAAATGGGGACGTGGAGGCGGCTTACCAGGTGATCAGTGAGTCCAGCGCCCTGCCTGCGGTATGTGGACGTGTATGTCCTCAGGAGAGTCAATGCGAGGGAAAATGTATCAGAGGCATCAAGGGAGAACCGATTTCCATCGGTAAATTGGAGCGTTTCGTGGCTGACTGGGCGAGAGAGAATGAGATCAAACCTGAGGGCGCCAAAGAGAAAAAAGGCAAGAAGGTGGCTGTGATCGGTTCCGGCCCTGCGGGATTGACCTGTGCCGGAGATTTGGCGAAGATGGGGTATGACGTGACAATCTTTGAGGCGTTACATGAGCCTGGCGGTGTGTTAGTGTATGGCATTCCGGAGTTCCGTCTGCCTAAAGTGGATGTGGTTGCCAAGGAGATTGAGAATGTCAAATCCCTCGGTGTGAAGATTGAGACCAATGTGGTGATCGGTAAATCCACCACCATTGATGAGCTGATGGATGAGGAAGGATTTGCTGCCGTGTTTATCGGTTCCGGAGCAGGTTTGCCGAAGTTCATGGGGATTCCCGGGGAGAATGCAAACGGAGTGTTCTCCGCTAACGAGTATTTGACCAGAAGCAATCTGATGAAGGCGTTTGATGAGAGTTCCAATACCCCCATCATGCGAGGCAAGAAGGTGGCTGTGGTAGGCGGCGGAAACGTGGCCATGGATGCCGCGAGAACCGCCTTGCGCTTGGGCGCGGAGGTACATATTGTGTACCGCAGAAGTGAGGAGGAGCTTCCCGCCAGAGTGGAGGAAGTGCATCATGCCAAAGAGGAGGGGATTATCTTCGATCTGCTCACCAATCCCACTGAGATACTCTCTGATGAGAAGGGCTGGGTAACCGGCATGAAGTGTATCAGGATGGAGCTGGGGGCACCAGATGAGTCCGGCAGAAGGAGACCTGTGGAGATTCCCGATTCAGAGTTTACCATGGAGGTGGACACTGTGATCATGTCCTTGGGAACTTCTCCCAATCCGTTGATTTCCTCTACCACCCAGGGATTGGATACCAACAAGTGGAAATGTATCGTGGCGGACGAGGCAAATGGCAAGACCACGAAAGAGGGTGTATATGCCGGTGGCGATGCCGTGACAGGTGCGGCGACAGTTATTTTGGCCATGGGTGCAGGCAAGGCGGCGGCAAAGGGAATTGACGAGTATCTGAGCGGAAAATAATTTTGCCAAATACGCATGTCTATCATAACGGAGGAAAAAATATGCCCTGGTGTCCAAAGTGCAATAAAGAGTACCATGAGGGAATGGAGAGATGTGTGGATTGCGGTTGTGCGCTGGTGAATGAAGAACCGGACGAGACGGTTCCTGACGTCTATGTGGACAGTAAGGCGAGAGAGCGCGAGAACCGTTCTTCGGCATGGGCCTTCCTTGTGGCGGGAGGGATCGGGCTGATAGGGGTAACGCTTGGTGTTACGGGTGTCCTGCCTCTTAGGCTGGGTAACCCCTACCTGTTCTATGGTGTCATGTCTGTGGTATTTTTGTGGTTTGTCATCATGGGCATTATATCCATGAAAAGCGCCAGATTTTTTGCGAAGAAGGCGGCGTCCGAGGATTCCCTGAAGGAGACGGTTTTAAAATGGTGCAGGGAGAATCTGAGAGCGGAAGAGATTGATGCCGCTGCGATTGACGAGGGGACGGAGTTTCCTGACGGGGTGATTTATTTTAGAAGAGTGGATGTGTTGAAGGAGCGGATCAATCGTCAGTTCATGAATCTGGATCAGAACATGGTGGATCATTTTATCGGCGAGCAGGTGTATGATATGGTGTTTGAGGCACCACAGGAAAGAGAGAGCCCATGAGGATTACCATTGTCTGTGTAGGTAAAATTAAAGAAAAGTTCTACCGTGACGCACTGGCGGAGTATACCAAGCGGTTGGGCAGATATTGTAAGTTGGAGATTGTCGAGGTGGCTGATGAACAGACGCCGGACAAGTCGGCACCAGCCTTGGAGGAGCAGATCAAACAGAGAGAGGCAGAGCGGATTCTCGGCAGACTTAAGGAGGATATGTATGTCTGCACTCTGGAAATTGATGGGAAAAAGCTGACCTCCGAGCAGTTCTCGTCGTGGTTGGGACAAAGCGCGTTGAGTGGCAAAAGCCATATTGCTTTTGTGATAGGTGGTTCACTGGGACTGCACGAATCTGTGATTCGGCAGTCCCAGTATCATCTAAGCTTCTCAGATATGACTTTTCCCCATCAATTGATGAGGGTTATTTTGTGCGAACAGGTTTATCGGGCTTTTCGTATTATGAACGGGGAGCCATACCATAAGTGAGGACGAATAACATGAATCTGCTTTTTTATGCAGCCGAAATATAAGCTGATACATGCGCACTGATGCGCGGATGGGGGCAAGCGTGAAAAGAAAGGGAACTGCGAAGAGGAAAATAGGCGCAAGGATTGTGTTGGCTGGGTTCGTTTTACTCTGTTTTTGTGTGTATAGGCAGGCTCTTGCATTGAAAAATGGCCCAGGAAATTTCCTGAAAGAAACGGATGTGCAGGAAGTTGTGCGAAATGACGGACAAATGAAGCAGGCGGATATTGCGGCACAGTGCGAGGTATGGGAAATCCGGCCTATTGAGACGGGGGTGAAACCGGAGATTATCTTTCAGGAGACAGAGAGTGCGCTTATGGTGCGGATTAAAGAGTATATAGAAGAAAATGCATGCTTTTTGGCGTGGATGCAGCAGAACGACAAGCCGATATGGGGCGATGAGGGGAAAGAGGCACATTATGCTGTGAGGGGAGCGATTGCTTTAGATGCAAATGGAGCAGAGCAGATATGGGCGATTGATTTTTGGGAAGCGAGCCAGAAGGAAACAGTGACTTTTCGGATCTCAAAGATGGAAGAAAGTTCTCTTTTATTGGAAGTCTTTGATGGAGGGAGAGATGGGAGGATGCTGTTATCCTGTAAACTTATTATTATACAAGAGGTAGGAGTAAGCGAGATTACGCCTGTTTACTGGGAAACCATAGATTGTAATGGGGTGACCGTAAGGGAAAGTGAGAATCTGGCATGGAATGAGATGTGGGAGCGGGTTTTGCAGGAACAGCGACAGAGGAGCATCGCTTCATGGCAGGGAGAAAAAGATTTTCCGGATGTGGTTTTTAATCTGATGCGGGAGGAGGCATGGACAGGCTTAGCTGGAGAGCCAAACATGCTTTTGGAGAGCTATAGGGTGGATTTGACAGAAGATACGGAGCGTTTTATGCAGATGGTCTTGGAGATGGGGGAAGAAAACATATTTGGATATCCTGGGAGGAAGGCGCAGGAATGCAAGTGGGCTTACCGCTGGTATGGGGAGGATAGAGGCGAAAATTTTCTCACTTGTATCAATTATAACTATGCAAAGGACAGTATCCAATGGTGGAAGGTGACGGAAGGAAGGCTGGAAGAATATGATTATGTCACGGAATGTATCAATCCGTCACAAATAATTAACTGTGAAGGGCGGGTTTATTGTATCACCGAAGCCGTTCCTTATTATAGGGGCGGGGAAGTATATGCGAGTATCTTGGAAATTGGCAACGAAGAAAGCTGGCGGGAGGCAGTTTTCTCCATCTCGACGGATAGAGATTCTGTTGAAAAACAGGATTTTACCTGTTTTGCGCTGTATGAAGAGGAAGGGCTTTCTTTAGGGATAAAGGATTATGTGCAGAAAAGATATGAAGAAATGGCAAGAACATGTGTGAGCGGCAGTTGGAACAGGCTCTTATCCGGCACGGAGGAAGGACAAGGGCTCACGGCAGAGGCAAGAAGGATACTTAACAGTCTTTCCGACGGCAACGGGAACTTATATGCAAATCATCATTATTTTGCCGCAGATGTTGACAATGATGGAATGGTGGAATATGGAGCTGCCGACGACGGGAGCTGTCTGGATGTTACATTTTATGAATTGGAGAAGGGGACATTTCATAGCATACCGCTTCAGAAGATGCTTCCCGAACAAAATGACGCCACCGGCTTGCTTGCGAAAGCATCGATTCTGCGGCAGCTTTGGTGTGAAAAGCTGGAGGATACGACCTATCTTTTTACCGTGGAAGAGGTGGAGTATTCGCCGGATTTACTTTTGCGCATCAGGGTGTTGAAAGGAAACTATATAGAGGATAAGGCGGTTTATCTGCTTAAGGTAAGTATGGCGGAAGGCTATAGGGAGTGGGATTTAGAGATCACGCCTTCCGCAGAGGCCGTGGGATAGATACTGTTATGGAGTTTGGAATGTGTGATAGGCGGTGAATGGAATATGTATAAGGTTTTGGTTGTGGATGACGAGAAGGATGTGGTGAGTCTGTTGAAGGATTATTTTGAGTTGAGCGGGTATGAGGTCTGCGTGGCGTACAATGGGCAGGAAGCTATGGACAAGCTCTCTTTCTATCCGGATATCATTTTGTTGGATGTGAATATGCCGGGGATGGACGGGGTGGCGCTTTGTTCCACGATACGGGATTATGTACCCTGCCCCATTCTTTTTCTCACTGCAAAAATCGAGGACAGTGATAAGATCAGGGGCTTTGCCGCAGGCGGGGATGATTATATTTTAAAGCCCTTTTCTATTGAGGAGCTGGGAGCCAGGGTGGCGGCGCATATCCGCAGGGAACACAGGAATGTGGCGGCGGAAAACGTGCGGCTTTGGGGGAGACTGGCCATAGATTATGCGGCAAAGACTGTCAAGGTGCAGGGGGCTTTGATTGCTTTTGCAAAGAAGGAGTTTGAGATTATTGAGCTTTTGTCGCTGAATCCCGGGCAGGTCTTTGACAGGGAACGGATTTACGAGCGGATTTGGGGATATGATGCGGAAGGGGATGCGGACGTGGTGACAGAACATGTGAGAAGAGCGCGGGCGAAGCTTCGGGAGTATGGCGAGGATTATCATTTGGAGACAGTCTGGGGGATGGGTTATAAATGGGTAAAATAAAAGGTACTGGGATGCGTTCCATCAAATGGAGTTTTTTTATTTATTTTCCCATTTGTCTTGTGTTGGCTTTCGGGGGGGCATATGGGATCGGAGCTGGAACGAACAATCTGCAGGATTGGTACAGTGCCTGCTATTCAATACCGCAAGTCACTCCGGATGGGGAGCGCTATCATATTTATTATGACGATGAGGGTGTTCTTCACTATGAATTCGCCGAGAAGGGACAATTTTACTCTACGAACATATGGCATGAGATTGTGTTTTGGTTTATCAGTAATGCGCAGGTCGTGTTGATACCATTGTGGGTGTTTGGCTGTATTGCTTTGATGGCGGTTCTGTTCTATCGGAGGGAGCTGGAGCGGCCAATCAATGCCTTGATGGATGCCTCGGAGAAAATATCGGACAACTGCCTTGATTTTCAACTGGAGAGCAGCAGGAGGGATGAGCTTGGGCAGCTGATGAAAAGCTTTGAGACCATGCGGCAGGCATTGTATCAAAATAATCAAAAGACATGGCGGATGCTGGAGGAGCGCAGGCGTTTGAATGCCGCTTTCGCCCATGATATGCGTACTCCGATCACTGTTTTGAAGGGGTATGTGGATCTGTTGAACAGATATATTCCGGACGGGAAGGTCTCACGGGAAAAGCTTCTGGAAATATTACAAATGATGGGCGGTCAGATCGACAGGCTGGAAAGTTATACCGCCAGAATGAACAGGATGCAGCGGGTGGAGGATATCAGTCCGAACCAAAGGAAAGTCACTTGGGAGGAGCTATGCGGAAAATGCAGGGAAAGCTGTGCACTCTTGGCGGGGACGCTGCAGATGGACATGGTCTGTGATGGTGAGGAGGATTCCCTGTGGGTGGACGAAGAACTGGTGTTGGAGGTGTTTGAGAATCTTTTGTCCAATGCCATCAGATATGCCCGTAAGAGGCTCCAAGTTGGCATTAGGGTAAAGCGAGACAGATTAGAGATATCCGTGGAGGATGACGGCGGGGGATTTTCACAGGAGGCTTTGCAGCGGGCGGGCAGGGAACCGGGAGCGATGGACAGGGCGGAAAATGGAAAGGCTTGGGGAGAGCATTTTGGCCTGGGGTTGTATATATGCAGAATTGTGTGCGAAAAATGCGGCGGAGATTTGATTGTGGAGAACGGTGATGAGGGAGGAAGGGTGACTGCGAGCTTTGGACTTAACTCATAGGAAGGTGTAAGAAATGTTTTCTGCAAATGGCGTTGAGTGACCACAAAGTATATGATACAATCTGTTTTAAGGAGATTGGGTTGATAGGGGGTTAAGAAATGGCAATAGCTCTAATTGTTCTATGGATTGTTTGGTCTATTCCAGCAGTAATATATATATGTGGGAAGCGTAGTGATTGGTATATATGGATTTTTCCACCAGCAGCTATGACAGTGCTGGCTTTATGCATTTCTATTTTATCTAGAGCACTGGCTATTATTACGATAATAGGAATACATGTATATTTACTTGTTTCATGTTATATCGCAAGAAAAAAATAAGATGCCTGGTGATATTGGCTGTAGTATTCAAACCGTGATGCATATGAAAGGGTAAAATGGACATTAATTGGTATCTTACTATGCATGGAGGGATTAGAGAATGCTAACTAAAAAGGAGATAATAGACATAGCTAATAAATTTGCCAAGGAAAACCAAACACCATTTATTGCGCTACAGTTTTCATTTGTTGCAAAATCCGTGTATATCGACGGGGATTGGGATGTTAGTTTTAAACTTCTCAATACAGAGGGACAGGAAATAGATGGTTCCTTATTAGTTGTTATAAATGGGGAGAATGGTGAGGTTAATTCGATGGAAGAAATTATAATGAAGCATAAGATAAATGCAAGCAATGTGGACATTCCGGAAGATGTAATCGTTAGATGGGGAGGTGCTAAGAGATGGCAATAGCTCTAATTGTCTTATGGATTGTTTGGCTTATTCCAACAGCAATGTATATATATTGGAAGCGTGGGGATTGGTATTTATGTCTTTTCCCACCAGCAGTTATGACAGTGTTGGCGTTGTGCATCGCTATTTTTTCTGACACGCTGGCTATTATTGGGCTAATAGGAATACATGTATATATGGTGGTTTCAAGCTATATTGCACAACATCGGGAATAAGATGTCTAGTCAATCACTTGAAAGTATGGGAGACATAAAAAATCACTGCTTACTATTATCAAGGTATGCAAATCCCGAATTGCAGAAAGAAGAATTTGCATGGGAAAAGGCAGTGGAGGCTTAAGCGCCTGTTGCGAGATGGGATTCTGTAAAAATTTCACGCTTGTATAGATAAAAAGTTGAGAATTGTGGTTCATAATCAGGGTGTAGTCGAAAGACTGCACCTTTTTTGAGTCCTTGCCGCCAGAGGAAAGGTTGTAATGATCACATAAATGCAGGAGGATGGAACAATGGATAATGCCATCAGGATTTGTAATGTAAACAAATTTTACGGAAAAAAACAGGCACTCAAGGATGTCAACCTGACCATTGAACAGGGGATGTTTGGGCTGCTTGGGAGAAACGGCGCGGGTAAGACCACGCTGATGAAGCTTCTTGCCACACTTCACGGGAGAGCGTCCGGGACGATCAGCGTTTGTGGGATACCGGTGGAGCGGGCAAAGGAGGTGCGGGAAATCACGGGATATCTGCCGCAGGAATTCTCCATGTATCCGGGTATGCGTGTCTATGAATGCATGGATTATCTGGGAACGCTCTCAGGTATGACGAGGGAGGAGCGAAAGAAACGGATTCCCATGCTGTTAAAGCGGGTGAATCTCGAAGAACAGGCGAACAGTAAGGTAAAGAGTCTGTCAGGAGGAATGAAGAGGCGGCTGGGGATTGCACAGGCGCTCTTACATGACCCGAAGGTGCTGATTGTGGATGAGCCCACCGCCGGACTTGACCCGGAGGAGAGGATTCGTTTCAGAAATCTTTTGTGCGAGGTGGCGAAGGATCGCATTGTACTTTTATCCACTCATATCGTGGGGGATATTGAGGCGACCTGTGAGCAGATTGCCATTTTGAACGAGGGCGAGATTCTCTGGCGGGGAACCGTGACGGAGCTGATTCGAAATGCGGAGGGGAAAGTATTTGCGGCACAGCTTCCCAGACAATTGCTGCCACAGGTGCAGGCGGAACATATTGTGACGGGGATGAAGGCGGGGGAGAAACTTTATGTGCGCCTTGTCTCAGAGAGCCTTCCAAAGACCAAGGAGGAAGGTGGATATTTTGAGGAAGTAGAGGCTGTGGAACCCAATTGTGAGGACGCTTATATGTATTGTCTGCTTCAAAACGGATATAAAGTTACGAGCGATGTCTCGGATGAGATGAATTGACGGCGTGGTATAGGGAGGGCGATGATGATGTTATTTTTCAAAGAATGCAAGAAGGTGGTGTGCTCTGCAGCCTATTGGCTGTATCTTGCCATGGTGGTTGTCATGTATGTCTCACAGTTTACGGGGGAGCTTGATGCTGCCATTTCGCCGCCCAGTAAGGGGCTGGAAAGCTATGGCTGGAAATCCGTGGAGATTCCGGAGATTCTGATGCCGGCGGCGACGGAGGGACTTGTGTCGGAGTATTTATCCGGCTCCTATATGGCGTATCCCTTTGGAATCTACAAAGAGGTAAAGCTTAGCACCAAAAAGCAGGAGCAGATTGCAGGGCTGATAGAGACGCTGGCAGGCATCACCAAGGAGGATTTGGATAATTTTCAGGGATATCAGGAAGAAGGGTATAGGGGAGTTGCGGGTCAGGATGGAAATGTGGTGTTGACGCATCAGGAGGCAGTACTTCCGGAAATTCACATGCCGGAGGATATGAGTTATGAGCATTTTAGGGAGTTGATGCGGCAGGCAGATAAAATTATTGGGGGCGGTTCCAGATACAGTGACAGGTATATTGTCGGCAATTTTTCCCGTGTGCCCATGACCTATGAGGATGCCATGGCAGATTACGAGGAATTGATGCAGGGGGAAAATCTGGCAAAGGGTTATACAAGATTATTCTGTGATTATACGGGAATTGTGCTGTCCATTATGCCGGTGTTTGTCTGTGTGTCTCTGTGGCAGATGGATAAAAGGGCAAGAATGCAGCAGTTGATTTACAGCAGGTCCATTTCCAGTGTTAAAATAGTGGGAATAAGGTATCTGGCGCTGGTGTGTTGTTCAATTTTGCCAGTGGTCTTGACCTTTGTTCATGCCTTGTTTGGCGTGAAAGCAATGTATTCGGAGAGGAATATCGTGTTGGGAAGTTCCGTGGCATTGGCGGCGTTGTGGTTGATTCCAAGTCTGTTGATTGTTCTGGCGGTGGGAGTTTTCGTCTCAGAGACCTTGTCTCCATTTTATGCTATTTTTTTGCAGGGGATCTGGTGGTTCTTATCGCTGTCCGCCAATCAACTCACGGGAAGTATTACCCGATACACCTTGCTGATCAGGCACAATAACCTGGAAAAGGCAAGATTGTTCGAGGAGCAATATGGGGATTTCTTGTGGAATAGAATTTTTTATCTGATGATGTCCGTGGCGGCACTGGGGATCACCGTGCTGTTCTATGACAGGCATAGAAGGGAGGAGAGGCAGCATGTACGGAAAAGTACAAAAAATACTTAGTGTGAATTTAAGGCATCATTTTGCCCTGCCTTTCCTTGCGGCATTGGGAGTCTTGGTGGCTGCCTTTATCGTGTTCGGCGTCACGGGACTCACGGAGCAGGAGGCTGCGCTGCCTTTGGAGATGTTGGTGTCATGGGCGGGACCGGTTCTTTTGACCCCCATATTTCTTCCGGAGCAGAATCGGGAGATACGGGATGTGGTACGATCCAAGCGAACCGAGTATTTGGTCATATGCGGTATTCGGGCAGGGTATTCCGTGGCGGCTCTGATTCTCTGTGTGTCCCTGTATATAGGGCTTCTGAAAATAAATGAGAGCCAGGTCAGCGGAAGGCTGCTGTTCGGGGCAGTGGCGACAGCGCTGTTCCTTGGGGCGGTTGGGTTGTTCTCGGCGGGAATCAGCGACAATGCCGCAGTGGGCTACATGGTGGCTATGATGTACTATCTGGTGAATTATGGAATGAGAGAGCGTCTTGGGGTGTTTTATCTCTTTGGGATGCGTGGAGGAGAATATGCAGGGAAAGGATGGCTGGCTGCGGGAGCAATCTGCCTGATTATTGCGGCGCTGGGAATACAGGGGAAGGGATGAAGGTGGACTGAACTGTTACAGTAAGGGGTAAATACTGTGTGGTATAGGTTGCGTTGGCATGCTCAATAATGCTATAATGTGTATCATGAAAAAGGGTTTACTGAATCACACAGAGAGGTAGAATACAAATGACAAAAAAGCAGCAGCTCGCCTTGGAAATCATAGAGCGTTTGAAAAAAGAATATCCTCATACAGACTGTACCCTGGATTACGACCAGGCGTGGAAATTGTTGGTCAGTGTGCGGCTTGCCGCCCAGTGCACGGATGCCAGAGTCAATGTGGTGGTGGAAGATTTATATCGGGTGTATCCTGACGTGAATGCGCTGGCGGAGGCGCCGGTGGAGGAGATTGAGCGAATCGTTCATCCCTGTGGTCTGGGGAAGAGCAAGGCCAGGGATATCAGCGCTTGTATGAAGATGCTGCGGGATGTGTATGGCGGCAAGGTTCCGGACACCATGGAGGAGTTGCTTGCGCTGCCCGGTGTGGGACGCAAGAGCGCCAATCTGATTATGGGGGATGTGTTCGGGAAACCCGCCATTGTCACGGACACTCATTGTATCCGGTTGGTGAACCGCATGGGATTGGTGAAAGACATGAAAGAGCCCGCTAAGGTGGAGAAGGAGCTGTGGAAGCTGATACCGCCCGAGGAGGGCAATGATTTCTGCCATCGCTTGGTGGATCACGGGCGGGCGGTCTGCACGGCGAGGACAAAGCCCTATTGTGACAAATGCTGTCTGCAGGATATATGCGCCCGCAAGATATAGCGAAGGGTGGATCGGAATTTAATAATGATATTTACCTCGTTTGGCAATGAGGAAGATCACGGACAGTCCCACAGCCATGAATTCCGCCACGATGATGGAAAACCACACGCCATCGATTCCAAACAGCAGGGGCAAGAGCAGCACGGCGGCAATCTGGAATACCAAGGTTCTAAGGAAGGAAATGATGGCGGAGGTTAATCCGTCGCCCAGCGCGGTGAAGAATCCAGAGGCAAAGATTGCAAAGCCCATAAAGAAAAAGGACAGTGCAAAAATCCGAAAGCCGGACACCGTGAGCGCCATCAATTCGGTGTCGTAGCCCACGAATATCCGGGAGAGCGGCATGGATAGGACTTCTGCCAGAATGACCATACATGCGCCAAACCATCCGATGATCACGAGACTTTTCTTAAGCAGACCGGTGAGTTCCTCATGGTTCTGCGCGCCATAGTGGAAGCTGATGACGGGGGCGGTTCCCACGGAATATCCGATGAAAGCCGCCGAGAAGATCATGCTGACATACATCATCACGCCATAGGCGGCAACGCCGTTTTCTCCGGCATATTTCAGCAGTTGGATATTATACAACATACCCACAAGACTCATGGACACATTGCTCATGAATTCTGAAGAACCATTCAGGCCTGCTTTGGCAATGATGCTTCCATCAAATTTTGTTTTCCCCAGCCTCAAAAGACTACTGTTTTTCCGAAAGAAATAGAAGAGGGGGATGGTTCCGCCGACCACTTGGCTCATGGCTGTGGCAGCAGCCGCCCCCATTAATTTATATTGCATTGGAAGCAGGATCACGAGAACGGCGTCCAGAACCATGTTGGTGACTCCGGAGCAAACGGTCACAATCAGACCAAGCTGTGGCTTCTGGGCAGCCACAAAGAAAGATTGGAATAATAACTGCAATACCAAAAAAGGCAGGGCAGCGAGAATGATGCGGGCATAAATGACGCTGTTTTCCAACAGTAAACCCTCCGCACCCAGCAGAACGGCAATCGGTCGGATGAAGAGCAGCCCCAACAGGGCAAAGATGATTCCCAATGCCAGGGCGACATAAACCAAGAGGGAGAAATAGTTGTTTGCCTTCTCTTTTTTTCCCTCCCCCAAGGTCTTGGCTACGATGGCGCTTCCGCCGGTTCCGAACATAAAACCTACGGTTGCAAGTATCATTAAAAACGGCATAATAAAATTTACTGCCGCAAAGGGAGTTTTCCCGACATAATTGGACACAAAGAAACCGTCCACCACGCCATAGATGGAGGTAAAAATCATCATGGCGATGGAGGGCAGTGTAAACCGTATTAATCTTCCATAATTAAAATGGTCTGAAAGCTGAATCATCTTTTTACTCCTGATACACATAACTTTCCGCATTATAGTATGATTTCATCCATTTGTCAATAAAAGGAAAACATTTACAAAACAGTATATAACAGTTGACAACAGATACAAACTGTTATATACTGTTTGCAACAAAGCAGATGTGAATCTACATAGACAACATTCTTATGGCGGTAGCTATGGATTAGCTAATTGTTATGGGACACGGAAAGGAGAGAAAATGAGCGGGCATGAAATTAATGATTAACAATTCCTCCATGGTGCCAATCTATGAGCAGCTGGTGGAGCAGATTAAGGGATTGATTGTCAGGGGAGAGTTGACGCCGGACACCGTATTGCCCTCCGTGCGAGGTCTGTCAGGGGAACTGAAAATCAGCGCCCTGACAGTGAAGAAAGCGTATGATGCCTTGGAGGAGGAGGGACTGGTGGTGACGGTGCACGGGAAGGGCACCTATGTGGCAAAGAGCAATCAAAATCTCTTGAGGGAGGAACAGGCCAAGGAGGTGGAGAAGCTTCTTGCAGAGGCAGTGGAACGGGGAAAGCGCTATGGTCTGACCACAGAGGAATTGCGGGAGTTATTTGAGATTATTATGGAGGGATAGGAACGCTATGTTGGAGATAAAGCATTTGGAAAAGCATTACAAGGATTTTCATCTGGACTGTACAATGAATGTGCAGTCGGGACGAATCACCGGCTTGATCGGGCAAAACGGCGCCGGCAAAACCACAACCCTCAAGGCGGCTTTGGGGTTGATCCGGCCTGACGGCGGGCAGATCCGTCTGTTTGGCAAGCCTTTGGAGAGCTGCGGGGTGAAGGAGAAACAGATGGTGGGTGTGGCGCTCTCGGATTCCGGATTCTCTGCATATCTGTCCATCAAAAATATCGTGCCTGTGCTAGATGCGATGTACGAAGATTTTGACAGGGAGGATTTCCTGAGAAAATGCAAACAGTTTGATCTTCCAATCAACAAGAATATTAAGGAGTTTTCCACGGGGATGAAGGCAAAGCTGAAAGTCCTTGTGGCGCTGTGCCACAGGGCAAAACTCTTGATTTTGGATGAGCCTACCGCGGGTTTGGACGTGGCGGTGAGGGATGATATCCTGACCATGTTCAGGGAGTTTATGGAGGAGGATGAGGATCGGGCGATTCTGATCAGTTCCCATATTTCCTCGGATTTGGAATCCCTGTGTGATGATTTTTATATGATGCAGGATGGCAGGGTAATATTGCACGAGGAATCCAATGTGCTTTTGGGCGAGTATGCATTACTGAAGGTGGACGAGGCGCAGTACAAGTCGATGGACAGACAATATATTTTAAGGCGGAAAAAGGAGCCCTATGGCTATTTGTGCCTGACAAACCAGAGGCAGTTCTATCTGGAGAATTGTCCGGGGATAATCGTGGAGAAGAGCGGCTTGGATGAATTAGTATTGATGATGATACGGGGGGAAGCGGTATGAAAGGATTGTTGATAAAGGATTTAATGCTCTTGAAAAGACAAAAAGCAACGCTTGTGATGATTGTATTTTTTGTCATTTTTCTATCTGTAAACAATACGCTGCCATCTGCCGGAATTGTAGCATATGTCGCTGTATTTTTTACCATGTTGGCGATCAGCAGTGTCAGCTATGACGAGTTTGATAATGGATATGCTTTTCTATTTACATTGCCAATTACCATCAAGACTTATGTGCTGGAAAAATATCTCTTTGCGTTGCTGGCGGTATGCGGCTCCTGCCTGCTCTCAGGGGGATTTCTGTTCATCGGGGGACAGGGAGCGCAAGAAGAGGGATTTATGGGCTTTGTCGCTGGTTTTGGACTGATGATGTTTTTGTTGATCGCAGTGATGATGCCGTTACAGCTAAAATTTGGGGTTGAGAAGAGTCGACTGATGGGGCTTTTGCTTGGCATTCTGGGAGGAGGCGTCGGAGTGCTTTGCATGACAAGTTTTCGTCAAAGCGGCAGATTGGAGGATGTAATAGATACATTACAGGCAATGGAAGGGCAATTGAACGGGGGTGTCTTGGCATTTTTTGGAGTTTGTCTTGTAATCCTTGCCTATCTTGTATCGATTATGGTCAGTATCCACATTATGAAGAGAAGGGATTTTTAAGGATTTTGCGGTAGCGGTAGAACTTCCCAATATTTTATGGCTGCATATATTGTATGTGAGACCAAAAAGCTGATCTGTGCATGCCCGCACAGATGCGGCACAGAAAAGAGGTTACAATGCAAATATATGTGGTACAGTGGGGAGATAATGTGGATTCCATAGCGGAAACGACAGGAGTGTCGCCTTCTCAAATCATTTCTGACAATCAGTTGATTTATCCGTATGAGCTTGCCGTGGGGCAAGCTCTTTTGATTTCTGACGGGGAGAGGAATCCGGGGCGGAGCGTCTATGTCAGCGGATATGCATATCCCTTCATCAGCCCTTGGGTGTTGGAACAGACACTTCCCTATCTGTCGGAGCTTCCCGTTTTTTCTTATGGATTTACTTATTATGGGGAGCTGGTTGCGCCTAAGTGGGATGACCAGTGGATGATCGATGCGGCAAGACAACAGGGGGTAATGCCTATTTTGACTTTGACCCCTCTGGGGGAGGATGGGAGATTTAATAACAATCTGATCAGCTCTGTGGTCAACAATCCTGCCTATATGGAGAATTTGATTCAAAATATGCTGATCCTGATGGATGAAAAGGGATATCAGGGTGTAGATATCGATTTCGAGTATATTCTGGCTGAAGATCGGAACGCATTTACAGATTTTGTGCGCAGGGTGGCAGACACGATGCGGGCAAACGGCTACCACACTTCGGTGGCTTTGGCTCCAAAGACCAGTGCGGATCAACAGGGGCTTTTGTATGCGGGCAAGGATTACGGCGCTTTGGGAGAGGCGGCGGATCATGTGCTGTTGATGACCTATGAATGGGGGTATACCTACGGCCCGCCCATGGCGGTAGCTCCCATCAATCAAGTGCGGCGGGTGGTGGAGTATGCTTTGACGGAGATCCCTGCGGAGAAAATTGATTTGGGAATTCCCAATTACGGATACGACTGGCCCCTCCCCTATGAGCGGGGCGTGACAGCCGCAAGAACCATCAACAATATACAGGCAGTACGGATTGCCATTGAACAGGGGGCGGAGATTCAATTTGATGAAGTTGCCCAAAGCCCTTATTTTCGTTATACGGATGCCCAGACACAGATAGAGCATGAAGTGTGGTTTGAGGATGTGAGAAGTCTGCAAAAGAAGTTCGATCTGATGAACGAGTACAGTCTGCGCGGCTGTGGGTATTGGCAGATTATGCAGTGGTTTCGGGCAAACTGGCTGTTGCTGGAGGACAATTTTTATATCATAAAAGAGAACTTCTAAAAAATAATTTACAGTTGTTTAATGCTACGATATTGTTTTGCCATTGTACAAAAAACATCAAGGAGAAAAGATAATGAAAAACAACTGCAAAAGAAAGATACAAAAAGCTATCTGCATGTTACTGACAGCCATATTGCTGGGAAACTCGATACCGATATCCAACGTTATGGCACAGACAAACACCGCCCAACAAGGGGGATGGGATGGCGTCACTAGAGAGAAAGTATGGCAGGAGGATCGCTGCCGGATCACCTATTCGCTCACGGATCACTGGGCGGACGGATACACGGCCGTGGTGACAATGGAAAACCTTTCCGACACCGCGATCGAGAACTGGCACGTGTCCT
>CAMWLG010000034.1 GCA_947175035.1 uncultured Lachnospiraceae bacterium
CTTAATGATATACCCAACGTTGATTACGTTAGAAATAATTTGGCTGTTATACCAGAGTTTAAGGAAGAAATAAGCCACGTACAACGATATCTGGTTCCGGAAGGAACACAAATTCAAGTTGGTATTGTGGGACCGCAAACATCCAATAATGTTTTATATACGGGTGGTGGTAATCAAGTACAAATTTTGAATTCGGCTGATAAAGCCAAATTAATCCCAATTGGTAATAAAGTAGGAATACAATAGATGGAGGTAATTATGAATTTAGAACAGGCAGATAAGATATTACATTCTAATATAAACAAAAATTGTTATTATCTATTTAAAGATAAAATCATTGTAGAAACAGAGAGGAATAAGTATCAAGAAATATTACTTCCAAAAGATGAAGATGATCAAATAGTCTGTTTTTATGATATGTATTACGAAAAAGCTGATTTGATAATTATTGTCGCTTCCAGAGATTTTTATGATAGGAAGTTCATTTTATATGAACATAATTTGTCCATTATGTTTGCAGGATTGACGAAATAATATAGTTAACTCATCAGAGTTGTTTTAGTGGACGCTAAGTGGTAAAACATTCAACCGGTATAACGTTACTACTATATAACACGAGGTGACAAACAAATGAAGCCAATGCAATCTTTTTTAATTTTTTTCTATATTTTAGATCAAGGTTATAATCCGTGTAATAATGATGATTTAGGTGGATTTTTAGGTATGATTTCTCCAGAAATATGGGGAAACGGACTACCAATCGATATGGCTGTATTTCACGATTGGGAAAGATTTAGTAATCCTGAAACAGTTGATATGAATAATATAAAGGAAAAGACCTATTCTTTTATAGAGTACTATGAGCGGCAATGGGGTTTTGATTTTTCTGAAACGAAGCAATGGTTTTTGACAGCAGTTAATGAAGCAATAGTGGAAAAAGCATATGCTAAAACTCAATTAATGTATGAAAAATATCAGTATGCTAATTAGTATAGATACAAAAATGGTTTGTAAATCAGCTTGAAAAAATCCAAAAAAGAAAATGTTGCCCCACTCTCCCTTTTGTGTTATAATTAATCAATTTGAGCATATTTGACGTAAGATACATTCAACCGGGAGAGAGGAGTACAATATGAAAGCGTTTTTGATACTGGAGGATGGCACCGTGTTTGCGGGAACGCATATCGGTGCGGACAAAGAAATTATCAGCGAAATTGTATTCAACACATCTATGGCGGGTTATCTGGAAGTTTTGACCGACCCGTCCTATGCGGGACAAGCCGTTTGTATGACTTATCCCCTGATTGGCAATTATGGTATTTGCCGAGATGACTGCGAATCTTTGAAACCTTGGCCGGACGGTCTTATCGTGAGGGAGCTCTCCCGTGTTTCCAGTAATTTTAGAAATGATATTTCCATACAACAGTTTTTGGAGGAAAACGGTGTGCCCGGCATTGCGGGGATTGACACCAGGGCTCTGACCAAGATTTTGCGGGAGAAGGGCACCATGAACGGCATGATCACCACGGATGAAAACTTTGATTTTGAGCAGATAAAGCCCAGGCTGCAGGCGTATACCACAGGCAAGGTGGTGGAGAAGGTGACCTGCGGGGAGCGATATACGATAAAGGGTGTGACGGATTTGGCACAGAACGGACCGCTGTCCGGTGCCGCAAGATTTAACAAGGAGGCATATGCCAAAGGGCAGAGAGAGCCAAAGCCCTCGCTGGTAAGGGAATTAAACGGCGCGGGACTTCAGATTGCGCTGTTGGATTTTGGGGCAAAGGCCAATATTGCCCATTCGCTTGCGAGCAGGGGATGTGACGTGACGGTGTATCCGGCTTTGACCCCGGCATCGGAGATCATTGCCGCCGCTCCGGATGGTATCATGCTTTCTAACGGACCGGGGGATCCCAAAGAATGCGATTCTATCATCGCGGAGATTCGGAAGCTTTACGAGACGGAGATTCCAATCTTTGCAATCTGTCTGGGGCATCAGCTGATGGCCCTCGCCACGGGCGCGGACACGTACAAATTGAAATACGGGCATCGGGGCGGGAATCATCCCGTGAAGGACTTGTCTACCGGGCGGGTGTATATCTCCTCCCAGAACCACGGTTATGTGGTGGATACGGACAAGCTGGATCCGAAGATCGCGGTTCCTGCTTTTGTGAATGTGAATGACGGCACCAACGAGGGGCTTTCCTACACAGGCAAGAATATTTTTACGGTGCAATTTCATCCGGAGGCATGTCCGGGGCCTCAGGATTCCGGATATTTGTTTGACAGGTTTATTGAGATGATACGGAAAGGGGGAAAATAAGATGCCTAAGAATCCGAATGTAAAACGTGTGATGGTGATCGGCTCTGGCCCTATCGTGATCGGGCAGGCGGCGGAGTTTGACTATGCGGGCACTCAGGCATGCCGCTCCTTGAAGGAAGAGGGCGTGGAGGTGATCTTGGTCAATTCCAATCCTGCCACGATCATGACAGACAGGGATATCGCGGATAAGGTTTATATTGAACCCCTGACCGTGAAGGTTTTGGAACAAATCATAGAAAAAGAGAAGCCGGACAGCATCCTGCCCACCTTGGGCGGTCAGGCGGGTTTGAATCTGGGAATGGAGCTTGAGGAGTCGGGTTTTCTCGCATCCCACGGTGTGAAGCTGCTTGGCACGACAGCGGCGACCATCCGTAACGCGGAGGGACGGCAGGAGTTTAAGGATTTGATGGAGCGCATCGGTGAGCCCTGTGCCGCTTCCATGGTGGTGGAAAATGTGCAGGACGGGATCGATTTTACCAATACCATAGGGTATCCAGTGGTGCTTCGCCCCGCTTATACGCTGGGTGGTTCCGGCGGCGGTATCGCTCACAATCAGGTGGAGCTGGAGGAGATTTTGGAGAACGGGCTTCGGCTTTCCCGTGTGGGGCAGGTGTTGGTGGAGCGTTGTATCGCGGGCTGGAAAGAGATTGAGTATGAGGTGATGCGGGACAGCGCGGGCAATTGCATCACGGTCTGCAACATGGAAAACATTGACCCTGTGGGTGTGCATACAGGGGACAGTATCGTGGTGGCGCCCTCCCAGACTTTGAGCGATAAGGAGTACCAGATGCTGCGCACCTCCGCCCTGAATATCATCAGTGAGCTTCAGATTACTGGGGGTTGTAATGTGCAGTTTGCCTTGCATCCCACCAGTTTTGAGTATTGTGTGATCGAGGTGAATCCCCGTGTGAGCCGTTCTTCCGCGTTGGCGAGCAAGGCCACGGGATATCCCATTGCCAAGGTTGCCGCGAAGATTGCGTTGGGTTATACCTTGGATGAGATTAAAAATGCCATCACACAAAAGACCTATGCCAGCTTTGAGCCGACATTGGATTACTGTGTGGTGAAGATTCCAAGGCTTCCTTTTGACAAATTCCTCACCGCCAAGAGAACCCTCACCACTCAGATGAAGGCGACGGGTGAGGTCATGAGCATTTGTGACAACTTTGAGGGGGCGCTGATGAAGGCCATCCGCTCTCTGGAACAGCATGTGGACTGCCTGCAAAGCTATGATTTCTCTGCACTTTCCGAAGAGGATTTGCGGGAGCGGCTGCATGTGGTGGATGATCAGCGTATCTGGGTGATCGCTGAGGCCATCCGCAAGGGGATCAGCTACGAGGACATCCACGAGATCACTCAGATTGATATCTGGTTTATTGACAAGATTGCCATTCTGGTGGAGATGGAGCAGGCTTTGCAGGAGCAGTCTCTCACGGTGGAGCTCTTGCGGGAGGCAAAGCGCATAGAGTTCCCAGACCAGGTGATTGCGAGGCTTACCGGCAAGGCGGAGGCTGATATCAAGAAAATGCGCTATGACAATGGAATCGAGGCGGTCTATAAGATGGTGGACACCTGTGCCGCGGAATTTGCCGCGTCCACGCCCTATTATTACTCTGTGTTCAATGCGGAAAGTATTTCCAGCCCTTCGGAGCATATCGACGTGAATGAGGCTGCGGGTGGAGATGGCAGCCGCAAGAAGGTGCTGGTGCTGGGGTCAGGGCCGATTCGTATCGGGCAGGGGATTGAGTTTGACTATTGTTCCGTGCATGCGACCTGGGCGTTTTCCAAGGAGGGCTATGAGACCATTATTATCAACAACAATCCGGAGACCGTGAGTACGGACTTTGACATTGCGGATAAACTGTATTTTGAGCCTTTGACACCAGAGGATGTGGAGTCGATCGTGAATATCGAGCATCCCGACGGGGCTGTGGTGCAGTTTGGCGGGCAGACTGCCATCAAGCTTACGGAGAGCCTGATGAAGATGGGTGTGCCGATACTGGGCACCAAGGCGGAGGATGTGGATGCCGCCGAGGACAGGGAGTTGTTTGACAGGATTTTGGAGGAGACCAAGATTCCCCGGGCAGCAGGCGGGACTGTCTACACGGCGGAGGAGGCCAAGGAGGTGGCGAATCGTCTGGGATATCCCGTGCTGGTGCGGCCTTCCTATGTGTTGGGCGGGCAGGGGATGCAGATTGCCATCTCTGATGCCGAGATTGAGGAATTCATGGCGATTATCAACCGAATTGCCCAAGATCATCCGATTCTGGTGGACAAGTACCTGATGGGGAAGGAGATTGAGGTGGATGCCGTGTGTGACGGGACAGATGTATTGATTCCCGGTATTATGGAGCATATCGAGCGGACGGGAGTGCATTCCGGCGACAGTATTTCCGTGTACCCCGCGCCCACGATCGGGAAGCTGATCAAGGACAAGATTGCGGAGTATACCAGAAGGCTTGCGAAGGCGCTGCATGTGAAGGGGCTGATCAATATCCAGTTTATCGCCCAGGGGGAGGACGTCTATGTCATTGAGGTCAATCCCCGTTCTTCCCGCACCGTGCCCTATATCAGCAAGGTTACAGGGATTCCCATTGTGGATCTCGCCACACAGGTGATTCTCGGCAGAACCATTCGCGAGCTTGGCTATGAGCCGGGATTACAGCCTGAGGCACAGTATTATGCAATCAAGATGCCTGTGTTCTCCTTTGAGAAGATTCGGGGGGCGGAGATTAGTCTGGGACCGGAGATGAAGTCCACGGGAGAGTGTCTGGGAATCGCCAAGGATTTCCATGAGGCGCTCTACAAGGCGTTTCTTGGCGCGGGTGTCAACCTGCCCAAACACAAGCAGATCATCATGACGGTGAAGGATGCGGACAAGGGAGAGGCGATTGAGATCGGACGCCGATTTGAGCGGTTGGGATATACCATTTATGCCACCAGAAGTACCGCAGCGGCATTGAATGAGGCAGGGGTGAAGGCGAGAAAGGTGAATAAGATTTCCCAGGAATCTCCCACGGTGATGGACTTGATTCTGGGTCACAAGATAGATCTGGTGATTGACACACCCACTCAGGGGCGGGACAAGTCCAGGGACGGCTTCCTGATTCGCCGCAATGCCATCGAGACGGGAGTCTATTGCATCACTGCCATGGACACGGCGAGGGCATTGGTGACCAGCTTGGAGAACGCCAGCAACCAACTTTCGCTGGTGGATATCGCGGGGCTGTAGAGAAATTTTGCATAACAGTTTGGTTTTGCACAGAGTCATATTGATGAGTGCAGAGCCAAACTGTTATTTTTATATAAAATCAATTCTCCAATGGTAAAGTTTTCTATGGATTCATCCGATATCAATAACAAATATATAGCTGAAACGGATTTCGGCTTTCTCCACAGATTCATGGATTGCTTGTGGATAAGAATCATAGGCATTGCCCTGCCAAAGGATTGGCACGTGGCGGTTGAGTGACTATCCTGTCAATGGAAGATATTTTTCATTGTTCATCTCATGAATTGGAATCAGAAATCATTTTTCAGCGGTAATTCTACCGATATTCAATATTTACAACAAGAAGGAAAGGTAAAGGAGGAGATGGCTATGAGTACAATAGCAGAAGTGGCAGGCAGTATGCAGGCGACACAGACCAGCGAGGCGTCTAATTCGTCCGCGTCATCTAAGGCAAAGAATTCCAAGGTCAGCGGAAGAACGATCGGCGAGCCGAAGCTGAGCGAGGAGGGCGCAAAGTATTACGAGGAGTTGAAGAAGAAATTCTCCAATCTGGATTTTGTGCTGGTGAGTTCTGACAAAAAAGAGATGGCGAAGGCCATGGCAGGAAGTTTTGCCAATCCCAATAAGATGGTCGTGCTGATCGACGAGGACAAGATTGAGCGCATGGCGACGGATGAGAATTTCCGCAAGCAGTACGAGGGGATTATTGCGAAAGGTTCCAGCGGTTTGTCACAGCTTGCCCAGAAGATGAAGGCCAGCGGCGCAAACGTGAAGGGTTATGGCATGCAGGTGAAGGATGGCAGAGCGTCATTCTTTGCGGTGATGGACAAATCCATGACTGCTCAGCGTGAGCGGGTTGAGAAGAAGCGGGCTGAGAAGAAAGAGGCTAAGAAGGCCGAGGCAAAGAAGGCAGAGAAAAAGGCTGCCGAACAAAAGCGACAGGAACGCATTGACGGGAAAAAGGCGCAAGAGGCAGAGGACGATGTGGAGCTGTTGTGGGAGGAAGACGATGATTATGTAATCCTCACGGCCTCCAGTGTGGAAGAGTTGATGAAGAAGGTGGAGGATTACAACTTTGCCAGCAGGAGCGACAGGGTGTGGACAGAGAGCGAACGCCAAGTCGGTCAGAAAATGGATTTTTGGGTATAGGCCAATCCGCATAGAAATTTTGGTTAAAATGGAAAAACCTACATATACTACCAGAAAGGGCATCCGCTGCCCCATGGTGGATATGTAGGTTTTTTTGCGCGAACGCCGCGGCACTGAATGCGGAGCACGAGGTGAGCAGTGAGGAACATCCACCATATATAATAATTTAAAATGAAAGCGAGGAAAAAATATGCTTCCAGAAACCTATCCTTTTGTGATACGGCCACTGCCTTACGAGTATGATGCGCTCACGCCGGTGTTGGATGAGACGACCTTACATTTTCATCATGACAAACATTACAAAACCTATGTGGATAATTTGAACAATATTTTGTCTGATTATCCGGAATTGCAGAAAATGAGCCTGAAGGAGCTCTTGATCAAAGTGGATGAACTACCCCTGGCGGCCCGCACACCGATCAGGAATAACGGGGGAGGTGTATACAATCATGAATTATATTTTGATATGATGAAGAGTAATTGCGGACAGGAACCCGAGGGGGAATTGGCGGAGGCCATCAACAGGGATTTTGGCTCTTACAAGCAATGGAAGGAACAAATGAAGCAGGCGGCGGTGTCCAAATTCGGCTCCGGCTGGGCATGGCTGGTGACGGATGGCGAGGGGAGGCTTTCCATTGTCCAGACGGCGAATCAGGATGTGCCGGATCTGGCGGTGTATACGCCGATTTTTCTGGTAGACGTGTGGGAGCACGCATATTATCTGCAATACCAGAACAGACGGGCGGACTACGTGGAGGGCTGGTTTGATTTGATCAACTGGCGAAAGGCCGCGAAGAGATACGAGGAGCGCAATCTCTAGGTAGTAATGGTTTAGCCTGTTTCAGTGCTATTATTTACAAATGTGTTGACATACTGGTCTATTTGTGATAGACTCGCATTAGATAGATAGTCTATTGGAATTTGGCGGGCACACGCTGACGGTTCGATTGACTTGCGACGCATATGGGGGTGCAACGTTGAGTTACACTATTTCCTAATTAATTTTGGGCTGCCGTCTTATTGGTTCTGACATTAAGGCGGCAGCCCAATACATATGGAGGATCGGGTATGTTCAAGGAAATAAAAAAGGGGATGTTTCTTTCAGCCACGCTTGTCACGCTTGCGGTGGCTGCCATGCTTGGAGGATGTACGAAGGACACTAAGCCAAGCTCGAAAATCACGCCACAGGAAGGCGGCGGGGATGTATTCTATGTGAAGGAAACGTTGATCCTCCCATCAGACAATGTGGAGACGGTACGTTTTGCGCAAAATGGCGTTTGGTTTTTGGAGGACAAGGTGGATGCGGATAATTTCGTGACACGGGGCATAAGACACACCCGTTTCGAGGAGCAGGATATCAGTACGGCTGTAACGGAAGACTTTGCGCTGAAAGGTACTGACGAAGACGCGACCCTTCTTCAATTTTTTACGGATGACACAGGGGTGTATACGGTGTGCCTGCCCACGGATGCGCAGGGAACTAAGGCTCTTGTGCTGAACAAACACGATTTGGGCGGGAAGCTGCTCCTGTCGGGCGATATTGCCGTTTCCAACTTCAGTAACCCGGATGCAATCAAGCTTGTAAAGGTCGGGGGTGACAAGGGAACCCCCAAGCTGTACCTGAAAATAGGCGGCGAACTGGTGGTATTGGACGAGAGCGACTCGTTGAAGGAGACGGAAAGACTTGACGTGGCGGAGTCTATGGATATCGTCTCTGACGGGGAGCGGGTGTGGTGTATCGAGAGCAGAGCAGGCGGAATCAGTATCTATGATGTGGATGAAAGGGAGGACACCATGGATTTAGAGCTGGATTGTGTCTGCGCGTGTTGTACGGGGCAGTTTATTTACCTGTCTGACGGAATTGCGTTATACGAGATAGATACGGTTTCCCGCATGTGTCAGAAGGTGTTGCAGTGGACGGACTGCGGCATCAACGGGCATGGAGTGGAAGGGCTGTCCGTCCCGGAAGGCACGGACGGGGATGGAGACGGAAGTATCGCGGGGATAGAGAAGGACGTTGACAGGACGGCGGTGTTTATCCTGCGGGAGAGCGGGGACGCGGGGGATATTATCACGCTTCGGATTGCGACAACCAACCCGAATGACCCGACCATGCGGGGATATATCTCGGGCTTTGTGGATGCCAACCCACAGTACCGCATTGAGGTTATGGACTTGTCGAATGGGGATGGCTATGTCTCGGTAAAGGATGCTATGCTGCGTTTAAACATGGCAGTTATCTCCGGCAACCCGCCTGACCTTGTGGACATGTACTCAGTGGATTTTAAGAACTATGCGGACAAGGGCGTTTTCGAGGACTTGTATGCTTATCTGGACGGGAGCGATGAACTGGACAGGAGCCTTTTTATTGAAAATGTGATGAAGTGTTACGAGACTGACGGAAAACTGAACGCGATTCCAACCTGCTTTGATATGAGCGGGGAAATCGCAAAGGAAAGAATCGTGGGCAGCCAGCCTGTCTGGACGGTGGACGAGATCATGAGGATACTGGAGGAGCATGACGGCATGGCGTTGAAGAATTACCCGCCCTATATATGCCTGAACTACCTTGTTGATATGTCGAAGGATGCTTTTTTGGACGAGGAGAATGGGACGTGCAACTTTGACTCGGAGGAATTCAAAAAAATTTTGGAGTGTGCGAAAAAATACTCCTTGTCGGATGATTTGGCGACAGACGAGACGGAGCTGTTTATGCAGGATCGGATTTTGATTTGCGATGGCTATCTTCATTCCATACATGACATACAGTTTACAAACCAGATGTATAATGAAAGGATAAAATTTGTAGGTAGACCCACACAAAGCGGGACTCTCGGGATCACGCTGCGGGGGGAGGGCGCATATGGGATTTGTGCCACGTCCACGCAAAAGGAGGATGCGTGGAAATTTGTGGAGTTTGTCTTGAGCAGCAAGCCGGAGCAGTATCTGCCGTCAAGGCAGGATTACTTGGGTGAGCTGATAGATGCCGCCAAAACACCAGAGTACAAGACGGATGCAAAGGGAGAGTATGTGTATGATGACGCGGGGGAACGCGTGCAGATTCCCAAAACAAGCATACAACATACGACAGCCAGTGGGGAAAGATATGACATAAACGTATACGCGGCGACCGAGGAGGAAATCGGGCAGTTGATGGATTGTATTCAATGCGCAACGCTTGTCGATTATGACCATTGGGAGATAGATTATATTATCCGCGAGGAAGCGGAAGCTTATTATGCAGGGGACAAGAGTGTGGATGAGGTGGCGGAGATTATCCAGAACAGGGTGCAAAATTATTTGCGTGAGCAGTAAAAAAGGACATTTACTTTTTTACAGAGATTTGCCCGCCTTCCCGTTGTCTTTCCCTCTCCACCTTGGAAAAAGCGCATCCGCAATAATCCTGCCGATACAGCTCATATTGTGCCGACAGCTCCACGGAACGCTTGTAGCCGTTTCTTTTCTTAAAGTCAGAGGGCAGCCACGGGATGTCATACTCTGTCGATAACGCCTGCCCGATCTCATTGATTTTCAGGGCATTTTTCAAGGGACTGATCGTCAGAGTGGTGCCAAAATAATCATAGCCGCCAGCTGCCGCCTGTTTCGCCGTCTCCCGCAGCCGCAGGTCAAAGCAGCGGAAACACCGCTCCCCGCCCTCGGGACAATCCTCATACCCTCTTGCTATCTGCCCAAAAAGCTCCGGCTGATAATCCCCCTCTATGATACTGATGGGATATCCCCTTTCCTCCGCATTGTAGGCGGCAATCAGACGCTTCTGTTCCTCTACCCGATGGCGGTATTCCTCCGAGGCGGAGATATTGGGATTATAATAGAATACCGTGATGAAAAAAGAGGTACACAAATATTCCAGACAGTAACTGCTGCAAGGCGCGCAACAGCTGTGAAGCAAAAGACGGGGAGCGCCATTCCCCCGTCCTTCTATCCCGCTTAATATTTTCTCTAATTCTTTCTGGTAATTAGGCTGATTCATAATCATTGTCCTCTTCAGGATTCCATTGAGGATAGAAACTCATCGATGCTTTCCGCTTTCGCCGCCAACTTATGCCATGCGCGCAGGATTGTTTCATCCTTTTGTGTGGTGATCTGCTCTTTCAGGGAGGATGGAATGTCGCCTAAATCGCCGAGAAGATCTAAAATGGAATCGATTTTTCCCTTGGTGATGCCTTGGGTGATGCCTTCGTCAAATCCTTCTCTCCGTATCCGCTGTTCAATCTCAAAACTTTTCATATAGGTCAGCCCCACCTTTCTGTCACGCTTCACCGCAGTCACCATTTCATGCAGTCTCTGCAAGTCCTCCGTCTTTGCGTTCTCCTCAGACGTGTGTTCCATGTAATACAGAAGTTCCCGCAAGTCCTCCGGCGGATTCCCTTCCGTCCCCTTCGTATAAAGAAAGATCGTTCTCGCCCCGTCCTCATACGGGAGTTCAGGCATCTCCACGCAGCTATTTTTGATGGTATAGACCATCCGAGCCGCTCCGAACGGGTCATAGGTTGTGATAAAGATCACATACACATTCCGCAGAACGCCGTATTCCTCTCCACTCCGCAAACTTCCCGCATCCAGCTTCGCATGATAAAAGCGCGCCCTCTTCGGAAGGGCGGCGACATCCTTTGTCCCGCTGTTGTTGTCTGGTTCCAAGTCAAAGAGTTCTCCGTCTTCCTCGTCAAGATACACGTCCATACGAATCCCGTGTCTGTCCGTGTCCTCCCCCTGCATGAAACGCTGCGGGACAATCTTCAGCTTTCCAATCTTTCTGCCCAGGATGCAGTTTTCTCATTCGTTTTCCTCCTGTTTCCGCAAGCGTGGAAAACAAGAGTCTGTCTGCCTCTCCTTTAATCTTCACACGCTATGCTCATCGTAAAATAAGTTGTTTTTGGGATAAAGCATAGATTTCATAAGGAAGATTTTCCGTAAGATGTGACAGAATGCCGCCAGAAAAATATATGCTTTGTGTTGATTATACAAAGGTTTCATCGGAGTGTCAACATTTTTATCATAATCACGCCTAATGGAATGGAATTATGCTGCCAGTCAATATTGACACAGCAAATATAAAATATTAAGATAAATACGTATTGCTTGGGGAAACAGGTGCAAATCCTGTACGAGCCCGTCGCCGTAAGGTACATATTAAATGCTGTTAGCCTAACCGAAAGCCACAATGTAGGGAAAAGTCATTGGAGTATCTCTGAGAAGACCGGCTAATGGAGTGCCAAGTCGAAATATCCAAGCAAAACAATCCTCTTTTCATAATTGCGAGTGCAGATTTTGGAGGAAATAAAAATCATAGGAGATGAAACAAGATGAACGAAACGAAACTTAGTAAAAAAATGCCGTCATTCATCCCTTGTATGGTGCTTATTGTGGCTATGGCACTGTTTACAACCGGTTGTAATGGCAGTACAGCCAAGGACACGCCTTCCGGAGCAGAAACAGAAGTAAATATTCAGACAGAAGGCAGCGTATTGGGGGAAGGCAATACAGTATTCGCATTCACTGTAGTGGACAAAGATGGCAACGAAACACCATTTGAAATCCACACAGACAAAGAAACGGTAGGCGAGGCTTTGATGGAGCTTGAGTTGATTGCCGGAGAAGATAGCGAATATGGTCTTTATGTCAAAACTGTCAACGGTATCACGGCAGATTATGATAAAGACGGTGTGTATTGGGCATTCTATATCAATGGTGAATATGCACTGACAGGCGTTGACTCCACAAAAATAACGGAAGGGGAAAGTTACTCCTTCAAAGTGGAATGATATGAAGATTACAATCAAAGAGATTGCCATTTTTGGAATGCTTGGGGCAATTATGTATGTATCAAAGATCATTATGGAGTTCCTGCCGAATGTGCATCTGATTGGCGTGTTTACGGTTGCATTTACGGTCGTATACAGAAAAAAGGCATTGTATCCAATCTATACCTTTGTCATTTTGAATGGTATATTTTGTGGTTTTGCAACATGGTGGATTCCTTATTTATACATATGGACGCTCCTGTGGGGCGCAGTTATGCTCCTTCCAAAGAAAATGCCCAAAACAGTACAGATGATTGTTTATATGGCAGTATGTTCAGCACATGGATTCCTATTCGGAATTTTATATGCTCCAGTGCAGGCAATCATGTACGGCTTCAGTTTTCAAAGGATGGTAGCCTGGATTATTGCAGGGCTGCCATGGGATTGTATTCACGGCATCAGTAATTTTTTTAGTGGAATACTGATCATGCCGATTATTTCAGTATTAAGGCTTGCAGAAAAGAATACAGAGACAAGTCAATATTAACAAGTTAGAGTTTCCCCGTTTTTTCAAGCATCAGGTTAAGCTGCTTGCGAAAAACGGGGAAACTTATGAAATGAAAAAGATATTGCAGGTTTTATAAAATTAAGTTATAGTTGTGATTGTGAAATAGTTGTGACTATAAATGGGAGAATGTGAGGAAAAATGGAAAAATTTTTAGATTTGCTGACAGAGGAAATGGGGCAGGCATTTGCGGCGGCGGGGTATGATGCCGCACTGGGCAGAGTGACCGTCTCCAATCGTCCTGATTTGTGCGAATATCAGTGTAATGGAGCCATGGCGGGGGCAAAGCAGTACAAGAAGGCCCCGATTATGATTGCAAACGAGGTTGCGCAGAAGCTGCAGGAGGGAAAGGTGTTTGCAAAGGTGCAGGCATTGGCACCGGGGTTCTTAAATTTGAATGTATCCGAAGAATTTTTGGCTGATTATATCAAGAAGATGCGGGCTGACGACAAATTCGGTTTGGAGACAAGCAAGTCTCCCAAGAAGATCATTATTGACTACGGCGGGCCCAATGTGGCGAAACCCCTGCATGTGGGACATCTGCGCTCGGCGGTGATCGGAGAGAGCATCAAGAGAATCTGCCGCTATATGGGGCATGAGGTCATTGGAGACGTGCATCTGGGTGACTGGGGGCTGCAGATGGGACTGGTGGCGGCAGGCGTGCAGGAACGTCAGCCGGATTTGGTCTATTTTGACGAAAGCTTTGAGGGCGAGTATCCCAAGGAGGCTCCCTTTACGATAGCGGAATTGGAGGAAATCTATCCGGCAGCCAGCTCGCGTTCCAAGGAAGATGCGGAATTTAAGGCCAGAGCTATGGAAGCGACAGCAAAAATTCAAAACGGCGTGAGAGGGTATCGCGCGCTGTGGAAGCATATTCTGAATGTGTCAGTGGCGGATTTAAAGAGAAATTATGACGCTCTGAATGTGGAGTTTGATCTCTGGAAGGGCGAGAGTGATGTTCATGATTTGATTCCAGATATGGTGCGCTATATGAAGGAGGGCGGATATGCCTATATCAGTGACGGGGCGCTGGTGGTAGATGTGAAAGAAGAGACGGACACCAAGGAGATGCCGCCCTGTATGATACTGAAATCCGACGGCGCCGCCCTGTATAACACCACGGATTTGGCGACTATTATGGAGAGAATGAAGCTTTATCACCCGGATATGCTGATCTATGTCACGGATAAACGGCAGGATTTGTATTTTGAGCAGGTGTTCCGCTGTGCGCGCAAGACAAAGCTGGTAAGTCCGGAGACAGAGCTTAGGTGGCTGGGATTTGGCACCGTGAACGGCAAAGACGGCAAACCCTTTAAGACCCGCGACGGTGGCGTGATGCGTTTGGAGATGCTTGTGGCGCAGACCAAGGAGAAGATGTTGGAAAAGATCAAGGAGGGGCGTGAGAAAGGACGGGATATGTCCGAAGAGGAGGCGCGACAAGTGGCGGATATGGCGGCAATCGCCGCTTTAAAGTATGGAGACCTCTCCAATCAGGTATCCAAGGATTATGTGTTTGACATGGAACGTTTTACTTCCTCAGAGGGGGATACCGGTCCCTATATTCTCTATACCATGGCAAGGATCAAATCTATTTTGGCAAAATATACGGAGCAGGGTGGGAACACCTCTGCCACGGAGCTGCATGCGGCACAAAATGAGTCCGAGAAGGCGCTGATGATGCAGTTGACGCAATTTAACGCGATGATGGCGGGAGCCTATGAGGAGATTGCGCCTTACAAGGTCTGTGCATATATCTACGATCTGGCGAATATTTTTAATCATTTTTATCATGAGACGAAAATATTGAGCGAGGAGGACACAGAGAAAAAGGAAGGCTGGATTGCGCTGTTAATGTTGACTCGGGATGTGATGGAGACTTGTGTGGATGTCTTGGGATTCAGCTCGCCCGAGAGGATGTAGGATTGTGGAGGAGATAGTGATATGAAGAAAAAGATTGCATTGCTGCTTGTGGGTATGATGTTGCTCAGCGGGTGCGCCCAGAAGGTTGATGAGCTGAGTCGGGAGTTTCCGGATGTGGGGGAGAGTGTTGTTGAGAGCACTGCGGATCATCCCGCAGAGGGACAGGAGGCTTCTGAGTCGGAGAAAGGGTTTCCTACTGTGAAGATAGAGACATTGAGCGCTGTCCGTTACGCGGAGGATGGAGAGACGGAGCTTGCGGAGATCAGGGAGGATACTGTGACGCTCTCCGGCGCTGGCTTTGAAAAGGGAACGGAAGCTGTCGAGAGGCTTTTGGGGCGGACTCAGGATGATGTGGAGAAAGAAGCGGATGGCATGGCGGCCGACGCGGCGGATCATTACGAGTTTACCAAAGGGGAGGAATACTCATACTTTACGCCCTATTTTTCTCATAGTGAATGTGAAGTGACACGTTTGGATGCGAGGGTTCTCAGCGTGAGACAGAAAGGTTATGATTTTACCGGCGGCGCTCATGGCTATGGGGGTGAATGGGGTACTACCATTGATCTTGAGAGTGGCTTGAAGCTGGAACTGCCGCATCTGATGGAAGATATTGCGGGATTTTGGACAAAGGCGGAGGAGTTGGTACTCTCAGAGCTTGCAGAGCGAAAGGATGAATTGTTTGAGGATTATCAGGCGAGTGTGTCACAGCAATTGGAGAATACTGCTTGGTACTTGGATGGCGCGGGCATTGAGTTTTGCTTTAGCCCCTATGCGATAGGACCTTATTCCGCCGGCACGATCGTGGTGTGCGTGCCCTATGCGGAGGTGGCGGCATATATGAAGCCGGAGTATTTGAATACCCGGGAGGAATATGTGGTTCAGGTTCCCCAGAATGAAAAGGTGCAGTTTGCCCGAAAGGACGGCGAGACCGCGGAGGTCGGCTTCGAGAACCGTACGCCCAGCGAATATACCAATGAATTGTTCCTGATATTGGATGGACAGGAGTGCTCGCTGGGGGAAAATATCTGGATGTACGAGGCTTATCTGTTCCGCAGGGCGGATGGAAGGACTTTTCTGGTATATGACTTCGACTGGGCCTCAGATGACTTTGAGACAGTGGTGTGCGAGGTGACAGAGGGCACGGTGAACGACACTGACCGGATTTGGGCGTCCATCGGGAAGAGCAGTGTAGGGCTGTATCGTCTGGGGCTTGCATTTAGCATTCAGGTATTTGGCAGCTCCTCTTCCAATATGGATTATCAGTTGACCGAGGATGGCAAACTGGAACCCACGGAGGAACGGTATGAAATCATCCGCTGGGACGAGAGTGAGGGATTGCTTTTGACCAAAGATCTGCCTGTGGAGGTGGATGGTGCACAGACGGTGGTTCCCGCGGGCAGCAGAATCATTGTCATTGCAACGGATAATGAAGGAATCGCATGGTTTGAGACCGTGGATGGCGGTATGGCGGGGACAATCCGCTATGAGCGCCGTGAGGACGATTATCAGCTCTACATCGACGGTGTCAGCGAGTATGAGTATTTTGAGGATCTGCCTTATGCGGGCTAGCTGCAACGGCTAAACTGTTACATCATTTTCAAAAACTTGGAAAAGCTTAGAAAAAAATGTTGACAAAGCCAAATGCGCATTGTATACTTACAAAGTCGGCTGATTTAAAGCCGACAAATGGAAGTTTAGCTCAGCTGGGAGAGCATCTGCCTTACAAGCAGAGGGTCATAGGTTCGAGCCCTATAGGTCCCATTTTATGAGAAATCATAATATAGAATATGGCGAGATAGCTCAGCTGGCTAGAGCACACGGTTCATACCCGTGGTGTCGAGGGTTCAAGTCCCCCTCTCGCTATTGGCTAATAGAGAAGGAAGCCTTATTACAGGGCTTCCTTTTCTTGCGCGAGCAGTGAGGATTATCCGCGTCACCGAATGCGAAGCATGAGGTGAACAATGCGGAACACGTGAAATAGGGAGAGTCTAAATTATGGTACCATACGTGAGAGTGGAAGATGTGATTAGAGAGAACGGGAACAGGTCGGGCTATACGCTTTTGGACGAGCGGCATGGCTGTGTGAACGGATGCAGATGCGGTGTTTCAATCTACCGATATACGGAATATGGCAAGGCGAACGCCCATGAGGATCAGGAGGGATTCTTCGTGTTGGAAGGTCGCGGGCGCGCCCTGATTGACGGGGAGGAGCTTTTGTTGGAACCAGGCATGTCGTTTATGATTCCGGCGGGCGTTCCCCATACCATGAAGCGTGAGGACGACAGCGAATACTGCAAAGTGTTTTGGTTCCACGGCGCAGTGTAGCGTTGTGGGTGATGCGTACAGGAATATGATATGAAAAGAAAGATGTTGGGGACAAGGTATGGATGAAAATATAACAAGGGATTATGAAAATTTTGAAATGGAGGATTCCGGGGAAACAACGGGAGGCAGCGTGGCGGATATTGAGCCGCTGTTGGACTCGCGTGTCCTGCGGGCAATCCGGGAGATGGGATTCGAGAAGCTCTCTCCGATTCAGGAACAGGCGATTCCAGCGATGCTTGCCGGCGAGGATATCATTGGACAGGCCCAGACCGGCACGGGCAAGACGGCGGCATTCGGGATTCCCGCGATTCAAAAGTGCGATCCCGGGCTTAGAAAGCTTCAGACATTGATTCTGTGTCCCACGAGGGAATTGGCGATACAGGCGGCGGAGGAGCTTCGCAAGCTGGCAAAATATATGCATGGTATCAAGGTTCTGCCTGTATATGGGGGGCAGGATATCGGAAAACAGATTGCAGGGCTTAGGGGAGTACAGATTATCGTGGGCACCCCGGGCCGCGTCATGGACCATATGCGCCGCCACACCATCAAGTTGGATGACGTGAATATGGTGGTGTTGGACGAGGCGGACGAAATGTTGAATATGGGGTTTCGGGAGGATATGGAGACGATTCTGGGGCAGATTCCCAACGAGCATCAAACGACCCTGTTCTCAGCGACCATGCCTAAACCGATTCTGGAGATCACCGGACGGTTTCAGCAGAATGCACGGATGATCCGTGTGGCTGCTAAGGAGTTGACGATCCCTCTGGTGAGCCAGAAATTCTACCGTTTGAAGAATCAGGACAAGGACGCGGCATGCATCAGGCTTTTGGAGTATTATCAGCCGAAGTTGTGTCTGATTTTTTGTAATACCAAAAAGAAGGTGGACGAACTCTCGGGGGTTTTGAAGCAGGCGGGATTCCAAGCGGAGGGTCTGCACGGGGATTTGGCGCAGCACCAGAGAGACGTGGTGATGGGACATTTTCGCAATGGAAGCACGAATATATTGATTGCTACGGATGTGGCGGCCAGAGGCATTGACGTGGATGACGTGGAGGCGGTGATCAACTATGATATTCCGCAGGATATAGAGTATTACGTGCATCGTATCGGCAGGACGGGGCGCGCAGGCAGGACAGGGCGTTCTTTTACTTTTGTAAGCGGCAGGGAAATCTTCAAGATTCGGGAGATTGAAAAGGTGTGCAGGACCACCGTGGAGGAGAAGAAGCTTCCCGGGGCGTCCAAGGTGTTGAAGGCGAAGGCCGACAAATATCTGAATCAGGCTTGGGAATGTCATGAACATGAGGATATGGAGCTGATGAAACGGTTCCTGCAGCGCAAAATGGATGAGGCGGGATGTGATGCGCTGGAATTGGCGGCTGCCATGTTGAAATATCAGGTTGGCGACAAGGGGGAGGAGATTCAGGCGGATGATTTTGCTCCCCGCAGATTTGGTGCAAAAGGCGGCAGAGCGGACGGCAGGGATGGTCGCGGCCGAAGGGGCGATGATAGAGGCGGTCGAGGACGAGGTGACCGTGAAAGAAGTGGTCGAAGGAGTGATGACCGAGGCAGTCACAGCAGAGATCATAAGGATAGTCGGCGATTTGGCCGCGGCAGGGAGAAAAGGAGCGGTCTATGAGAGAGAGAATCGCAAAGTCCGTACCTTATCTAGCGGTTGCGGCAAACCTGTGTCTGCTGATATTTTTGAATATTTTTTGCCATGACAATTGGCTGGATTCGGATATGGCAGCTGAAATGATGTTTTCCAAACTGTTGGCGGAAGAGGGGCGTTTCTTTGCAGCGCCGGACTGGTATTATTCCACGGAGTTTCGTCTGTTGTATACCCATTGGATCATGGGTCCCCTGTTTCGATTTGTACAGGATTGGCATGTGATCCGCACTGTCACCAATTTGCTCAGTTATGGGCTGGTGCTGTGTTCTTATTATTTTTTTATGAGACCTTTGAAGGTGAAGCGGGGGCTTGTGGTGCTGAGTTCGGTGATTCTGCTGCTCCCCTTTTCGGAGACCATGATGACGCATATGGTAATGGGCAACACCTATATGTTCCATGTTGTCATTGTGTTCTTCTTTTTCGGGCTGTATCTTAGACTGGCAGGGACGGCTGGCGGGTGGCGCGGCAAGACGGAGCGTGTTTCGGTACAGAGACTGGTCTGGCTCTTGTGCTATCTGGCGCTGGCGGTGGTTTGCGGTGTGTCAGGGGTGAGGTATCTTCTGGTATTGCAGTGTCCGCTGGTGATCACGTCATTTCTATTTCTGTTAAAGAGTGCAGAATTTCAAGGATTCAGGAAGAAGCTTATTCGCGGGAGATTCAAGGCGCAGTCAAAGTCTCTCTGGGGATGCAATTCCATGAAATATTTGATTTACAGTCTGCTGGGTGCTGTGGGCAGCGTGGCGGGTTATGGAGTCAATGTGCTGTATGTAAGCCGTAAATTTGTGTTTCAGACCTATGATGCCACTAATTTTATCCCTGTATATCAGGGTGTGCTGTGGGAGCGGTTACAGAATGCCATAGGGAGTCTGCTGATGCTCTTTGGTTATATCCCGGAGCGCAGCGTGCTCTCTTTGCGGGGCATTGTCACAATGGCGGCATTTGTCATGTTGGCAGTGTTCGTGTACTGTAGTGTGAAAGCTTATCGGGGAAACGGCGGTCAGAGGCTTTTGGTCAATTTGTTTCTGCTGGTGAGTTTTGGGTTGAATCTGTTTGTGTTCGTGTTTACCACGAGTACAATGGTGCCCAGATACTATATCACGATCTTGATATTTGCCCTGCCGGTGCTGTGCTTCTATTTGGAGAAAGAGGAGCTTTACTTTGACCGGCTGGTGGTGGGAGTTCTGTTGTCGGCATGTCTGCTTCTCGCCACGGGTAAGACAGTGATGTCTTATATGTCTGTGGACAAAAACGAGGCGAGGCGCCCGGTGGCGGAGTATTTGCAGCAAAACGATTATACTTTTGGCTATGCGACTTATTGGAATGCCAATATTATCACAGAACTGACGGATGGCGCCGTGGAGATTGCCAATGTGGGAGATGGCAGGGATTTGGAGTATTTTAAGTGGTCCTCTCCAATGAAATATTATCAAAATGGGTATCATAAAGGGGAAGTGTTTTTGCTGCTTACCTCGCAGGAGGCCGCCGAGTGTGCGGATGCGGAGACCATAAAGCAGGGGGAGATACGCTATCAGGATGACGCCTATATCGTGTATGTGTACGAGTCGGCGGAGAAATTGTTACAGATGGGGAATTAAGCTATGAGAATTGGAATGGGTTATGATGTGCATCGACTTGTGGAACACAGGGATTTGGTGCTTGGGGGTGTGAAAATCCCCTATGAGAAGGGACTGCTGGGACATTCTGACGCGGATGTGCTGTTGCACGCGATTATGGATGCGCTGCTGGGAGCGGCGGCGCTGGGCGATATCGGCAAACATTTTCCGGACACGGATCCCGCTTATCAGGGGGCTGATTCCCTGTTGCTTCTAGGGAAGGTGGGAGAATTGCTGGAGGGCGAGGGATTTCTCATTGAGAATATAGACGCCACCATCATTGCGCAGGCGCCCAAAATGCGCCCTTATATTGACACCATGCAGGAGAACATTGCAAGGAAGCTTGGCATTGACGTCAGGCAGATCAATGTAAAAGCCACCACGGAGGAAGGGCTTGGATTTACCGGAACAGGCGAAGGCATCAGCGCCCAGGCAATCTGTATGCTTACCAGCCCATTCGACTTGACCGCCCAAGAGGTGCCGGTGCAGCGTGACTGTGCGGGATGCAACGGGTGTAGCAGACAGTAAAGGGGTTTGGTTTCACGAATTTTCATCCGTGAAGCCAAACCCCTCCTAATTTGACGTCTAATGCCAGTATTTGTCCAACTGCTCCTTGGCGGCGTCCTCTGTAAGGGAAAATTTTTCCATCAGCTTTCGTAGCGCATCGTTCCGCGATATGCCAAGCTCTTGGTACGTCTCAATTACGCCTTGCGTCTTCCCCTGTTCAATTCCTTGCTCTATTCCATGTTGTATCCCAATCTCCAGAATATTCATCTTTACAGCCTCCCATTCCTCTGATTGCTTTACCTCGCTGACAATCTGATCCAACTCCACAATGCGCTCATCCTTCACAATGATATTCGGATTGTCCAGTGTTGTGTTTTTCATGTATTGTAGCAGACTGACAAGGTCTGGTCTGCCATTCAAGCTTGTCATGTTCACAAAGATTTTCGTTGTGCCGTCCTCCAGTGGGAGATCGGGGACTTCCTCGCACCGCTCGCTAAAGGTGTATTTAGCTAAGTCCTTTCCGAATATGTCATCCTGTGTGATGAAGATTATGACTGTGGACGGTAAATTCTTGTAGCGGGTTTCCTTTCCCGACTTCAGCAGCGGTGTGTCGATCATACCCTGGTAAAAGCGTGAACGTTTGCGGACATTGTCGCTGGAGGTGTCATTCTGCATCTCCATGTTGAACTGGCGGTTCGTCCAGTCAAGCGCCCAAGCGTCGAGCCTTATGGCGCGCTTGCCGGATTTGTTCAGCACAACCTGCTCCACCTTCACCTCTTTCAGCCGCAATTTCGCATCGTCCATGATGATGCTCAGGACATCCGCGTAAGCTTCCTTCACTTTCATGACGGACAGGAACAAGGCGAAGTCGCTCAGGTTGAACTGGTAGTCTTCGGGGATTACCGCCGTGTCTAAATATTTCTCGGTTGTTTCCATTTGTGTCAGGTCTTTCTCGTTCGCTTGTTGCATTTGAATACCTCTCTTTCGTGATTTGGCAGAGAGGTGATTCCCTCCCTGCGGTTATTAAGTTGTAAGCAAGGAGTTTTGGCGAATGCCTGCCCGCAAGAATGGGCAGTAGCCTGATAGAAATAAGGAAAATTTTTTCCCAGAAAAGATTTCTTTGCTTGAAGGTATTGTACCATAAGCTGTTATGTGTGACAAGGACAAAAAAGAAAATTTTTCGGTGTTGCGAGGAGTGGAAAAAGCTGATTGACCATAATACCAGACAGGGATTATAATATGGATATATCCAAAAATATCAACATATGAGGTGTGTCATGAATCCGATTTACCGAGATATTTTTAGGGCTATCCATGAGGGCAAATGGCTCAGCATTGAATATAGTAATCGAGAAAAGGAAATAACCCGATTTTGGATCGGCATTAAAGATCTGGATGTGCGCCACAGGACCTTGTCGGTGGAGGGACTGCATTTAAGTGAATACAGCCTTAAAAGCCTTGAGCATATCAAGATAGATTCCATTCTTTCTTCCAAAATCGTGGAGGGTTCTTATTGTCCCATCAATGAGGAATTGGTCAGGGACATTTACTTAAATCCGCACAAGTTCAACACACTTTTTGACAATACCGCCAATTTGAAAATTCTCACCTATCTGGAGATGTGTAACCGAATGGATTGTAATCCATACAGATGTGATTTTGAGTTGGTGCACTATTTGGATGACGATAAATTGGAGGCAGGGAAGTATCAACTGAATGAGGAGCAGTTTCGCACCGTAGTGAAGAATTTCCAGTTCAAGACCGAGCAGCCGCAAAAGAGCGGTTCAGGATTGAAGATACAACAGTTAGCCATGAATGTACTCAGCATTCACACACCGAAGGGACTATACGTGTTGGCATACAGGAAATTGAACTTGGATATAAAAGAGCATCTTCTGCGGGCGGATGACGAAATCACCATTTGCACAGAGTTTACAATTGATGGAACCGTGCAGAGCATTAGGAGATATTTGGATGCGGAAGAATATGAGCTGTTGAAGGATTTTGAGAAGAACAAGGAGCGGATCAAGAACTGTATTACGGCGCAAGGACACCGTACAAAGCCAGAGGTGGATGACATGCCCTATATTATCGGGCTTGGCATGGATATCGTGTTGGATCTGCACAATGAATACAAGGCGATTCTCAATATGTATCAAAAGGGCTCTGTGTCGGTTCCAATCAAGGCATTCTTCGGGGATCTGTTGGAGCGGGAAAAGAAAAAGGGACCATATCCCATAGCGCTGGTGGATCAGCGGGTCAATTTGGATCAACTGCTTGCCATTAACAGCGCCATGAACAATGCTGTGGCATATATACAGGGACCGCCCGGAACAGGCAAGACGAACACGATCATTCACACCATCATAACGGCTTTCTTCAATGAGCGGACGGTTCTTTTTGCTTCTTACAACAACCATCCGATCAACGGAGTGTTTGACAAGCTTTCGCATATGTCCTACAAGGGAAAAACGATCCCCTTTCCAATCCTGCGCCTCGGTAACAGAGACAAGCTGAAAGAGGCGATGGAGTACATACGTCAGCTTTATGAACAGACCAAGGAGATTAAGGTGTTTGGGACAACGCTTGACAGAAATAAGACGGACAGGAAGCGAAGGGCAAGAAAGCTCTCTGCTTTGCTGGAAGGATATGAGGAATTGTTGGAATTGCAGGAGAGGCGTGAGACTATCAACCGTATGGTGGAATATGAGGCTGGACAGGGCGTGCCGTTGCAGATGGTTCCCTTTCAGAATGACTTGACGGGGCGACAGCTCAAGCTTTTGGATACAAAGATTGCGCAAAGCAAAAATATATCAGAGGAGCAAGCGCTTCAGCTGTTGGATGACAACACAGAAGAACTGAAAAAATATCTCTATTACAAGTCTGCGGGGTATATCCAAAAGCTGTCCGGGGAGGGGTTTGGAAAGCTTCGGGAAATACTGTATGCCGAGGAATCGAAAGCGTTGGATGCTTTTGCGAAATATCTGAGTGAGACCAAAAACATACGGAAATTGCAGGAGGTGTTCCCCATAATTGCCACCACCTGCATTTCAGCACACAGACTGGGGGAGCCGGAGACCATGTTTGACATGGTTCTTCTGGACGAGGCGAGTCAATGCAATACTGCTATCTCACTGGTGCCCATTTTGCGCGGTGAAAATCTGATGCTGGTCGGAGACCCGCAGCAATTAAATCCGGTTATCCTGTTGGACGATCTGACTAATGAGCGGTTAAAGAAGAAATATTCTGTTCCAAATGATTATGATTATTGTAAAAACTCTATCTATAAGACATACCTGTCCTGTGATGCTGTCAGCGACGAGATCCTGCTGCACAATCACTATCGCTGCCACAAGAGCATCATAGAGTTCAACAATCGAAAATATTATAATTCCCGTCTCAGCATCAGATCGCAGAGCGGCGAGAAGGAGCCGCTACAGTTTGTGGATATGCAGGATGCATCTACAGAACAGAGAAATACCGCGCCGGCGGAAGCGCTGGAGATAGCTCGCTATGCCGCACTGCACAGGGATAAGACCATCGGGGTGATCACGCCCTTTGTCAATCAAAAGCTATTGATCGAGCGGGCTTTAGCAGAAGAAAACGTGGAAAATGTGGTTTGCGGCACGGTTCACGCGTTTCAGGGGGATGAGAAGGACATAATCCTTTTTTCCACCGCCATAACCGACAACACCCAAACAGGGACTTACGGGTGGCTGAGGAACAATAAGGAGCTGATCAATGTCGCCACATCTAGGGCGCGGGACAAGCTGATCGTATTGGGCAGTATGCAAAATATTGAACGGCTCCACACGCAGGAGGACGAGGACGATCTCTATGAGCTGGTCAATTACGTGCGCACCAACGGGCAGTCCGTAGTGACGCCCAAGAGAGCCAATTCGCGGGCTTTGGGAGTTAAGCCCTTTAGCACCGCAACGGAGGACGCGTTTCTCAAAAACCTGAATCACGCACTGGAGAATATATGGATGACACAGAGTCGCTATTCGGTCAAAAAGGAGGTGGCCATCTCGCATGTGTTTCGGGACAATGAAGATTATAACGCTCTCTTTTATAACGGCCGCTTTGATTTTGTGGTGTACGAAAAGCAGGGCGAGCAGGAGTTTCCCATGTTGGCGATCGAACTGGACGGCAAGGAGCACTTTGAGGACGAGGTTGTGAAGGAGCGCGACAGACAGAAGAACGCGATCTGTGATGCGCATAACCTGCGGATCATACGCGTGGAGAACTCTTATGCCAGACGCTATTACCACATCAAGGGGATTCTGGAAAAATATTTTGAAACCATGCACTGATTTTTAAACCGCGAAAACAACTCAAGAAATATATGTTGACAAAATCCCTTTTTTTGCATATTCTGTTAAATAGAACGGGGTAAGTGCACGATACCCTGCAACAGAGTGGAACCGCGGATAAATTCGTCTCTGAGGGGAGGGATTTATTCGCCTTATTTTTGATGCGCACGCCGATGCAGAGGAAATATGCCACTGAGAGTGGCGCATCGGCGGCGCACGAGTAGGGGAATCTTCCCTGCTCGATTTTATTGAGAGGTCGGTATGGGATTTATCAAAAATATCCGCGAGGAGATCAAGATCATACGTGAGCGGGATCCGGCGATTCATTCCACCATGGAGGTGTTTCTGTATCCCAGCTTCAAGGTAATGATCCATTATCGTCTGGCGCACAAGCTGTACCTGAGAGGGCATTATTTTTGGGCGAGATATATTTCACAGAGGGCAGTGCGCAAGACAGGGATAGAGATTCATCCCGGCGCCAGAATCGGCAAGGGACTCTTCATTGACCATGGAAATGGCGTCATCATCGGGGAGACCACGATCATCGGGGATAATGTGACTTTATATCAGGGTGTGACCTTGGGAGGCACGGGCAAGGAGCATGGCAAGCGCCATCCCACCGTGGGCAACAATGTGATGATCAGCGCCGGAGCAAAGGTGCTGGGATCCTTTACGATTGGGGACAATTCCAAGATTGGCGCGGGAAGCGTTGTCCTGAGCGAGGTGCCGCCCAATTCCACAGTGGTGGGCGTGCCTGGGCGGGTGGTGCGGCGCAACAATATGTCTTTGCCGCAGGAATCCATGAATCAGACGGATTTGCCAGACCCTGTGAGGGAGGATATTGTCAATCTGCAGCAGGCAAACTCGGAGCTCACGAATCACTTGTTGGAATTGGAGGAACAGCTTCGCGTGCTGCGGCGGGAGGTCAAGAGCGGAGAGGCAAATAAGACGGATCGATAACATAGAGAATGCGCAGGAGAGAATCGGGGAGGATAAGAGTATGAGCATGAAAATTTACAACACTTTGACCAGAAAAAAGGAGGAGTTCGTGCCTTTGGAGCCAGGCAAGGTGAAAATGTATGTCTGTGGTCCCACGGTTTATAATTTGATTCATATCGGCAATGCCCGCCCCATGATCGTGTTTGACACGGTGAGGCGTTATATGGAGCACAAGGGGCTTGAGGTGAATTATGTCTCGAATTTCACGGATGTGGATGACAAGATTATCAAGAAGGCGATCGAGGAGGGAGTGGAGGCTTCTGTAATCTCTGAGCGTTATATTGCGGAGTGCAAGAAGGATATGGCGGCAATGAATGTAAAGCCTGCCACCACGCATCCCCTCGCTACCGAAGAAATCTGCGGCATGTTGGAAATGATTCAGACATTGATTGACAAGGGCCATGCGTACACCGCCGCGGACGGCACGGTATATTTCCGCACCAGGAGTTTTCAGGAATATGGCAAGCTGTCCCATAAGAATCTGGATGATCTGCGGGGCGGCAATCGCTCTCTTCTGGTTTCAGGGGAAGAGCAGAAGGAGGATGCGCTGGACTTTGTACTTTGGAAGCCCAAGAAGGAGGGGGAGCCCTATTGGGAGTCTCCGTGGTGTGACGGGCGTCCCGGCTGGCATATTGAGTGCTCTGTCATGAGCAAGAAATATCTGGGCGACGAGATTGATATCCATGCGGGCGGGGAGGATTTGGTGTTTCCCCATCACGAGAATGAGATTGCCCAGTCCGAGGCGGCGAACGGCAAAACCTTTGCCAAATATTGGATGCACAATGCTTTTTTGAATATTGATAATAAGAAAATGTCCAAGTCTCTGGGGAATTTCTTTACGGTAAGGGACATCAGTGAAAAGTATGATTTGCAGATATTGCGTTTCTTTATGCTGTCGGCCCATTACAGAAGTCCGCTGAATTTCAGCGCGGAGCTGATGGAGGCTGCTAAGAACGGCTATGAGCGCATTGTCACCTGTGTGGATAATCTGAAATTCCTGACAGAGAAGGCGAAGTCTGAGGGGATGTCCGGCGCTGAGGAGGCGCTTTTGCAGGAAGCGGAGGGCTTTGTCGCCAAATTCGACGAGGCGATGGATGATGATTTTAACACGGCGGATGCGATTGCGGCGATTTTTGAGCTTGTGAAATTTGCCAACACCAACGCGAAGGAGGATTCCAACAAGGCGTTTTTGCAGGGTTTGAAGGACAAAATCGTGATGCTCTCCGATATCTGTGGTCTGATTGTGGATAAGCAGGAAGAGCTTCTGGATGAGGAGATCGAGAGATTGATCCAGGAGAGGCAGGAGGCGAAAAAAGCCAAGAATTTTGCAAGAGCGGATGAAATCCGTGATGAGCTGCTTGCGAAGGGAATTGCTCTGAAGGATACCAGAGAGGGAGTTAAAATCGTGAGGGTATGAGTGATATATTGAATTTGATCAAGGAGACCTTTGACTGTCAGGGGCAGGACATACGAACTTACTCGCCCCTGACACTTGCCTATATCGGGGACGGGATTTATGATCTGGTGATTCGCACTGTTGTGGTGGAGCAGGCAAACAGACCCGCCAATGAACTGCATCGGATTACTACGGGTTATGTGAAAGCGGGGATTCAAGCGCAGATGATCGTGGCGCTGAAGGACGAGCTCACGGAAGATGAGGCGGAGGTTTTCAAGCGGGGACGCAATGCCAAGCCCCACACCATGGCAAAAAATGCTTCCCGGGCGGATTATCACAAGGCCACGGGATTTGAGGCGGTGATGGGGTATCTTTATCTCACGGGGCAAAACGAGAGGATGCTTGCGCTGATCAAACGGGGGATGGAGCTTGCGGGGATAGACTGGCAGTGAGGAAAGGCAAGGTGAGAGAATGGGATATCAGGAGTTTACCATAGAGGGCAGGAATGCCGTGATTGAGGCATATCGGTCGGGAAAGCCCATTGACAAATTGTTTTTGTTGGACGGCTGTCAGGACGGCCCGATTATGACAATCAAGCGCGAGGCGAAAAAGCATGACACACAGGTGAAGTTCGTGACCAAGGAGCGTCTGGATCAAATCTCGGAGACCGGCAGGCATCAGGGCGTTATCGCCTATGCGGCAGCCTATGAGTATGCCGAGGTGGAAGATCTTTTGCAGGCGGCAAGGAACCGGGGGGAGGCTCCTTTTATTTTTTTGCTGGATAATATTGAGGACCCTCATAATCTGGGGGCGATCATCCGGACAGCCAATCTGGCGGGGGCGCATGGGGTAATCATCCCCAAGAATCGCGCGGTGGGGCTTACGGCCACGGTGGCCCGCACCAGCGCCGGAGCGCTCAATTACACACCCGTGGCAAAGGTTACGAATCTGTCCCAGACCATCGAGGAGCTCAAAAAAGAAGGGCTGTGGTTTGTCTGTGCGGATATGGCTGGCACGACCATGTATGATCTGGATTTAAAAGGCCCCATTGGATTGGTCATCGGTAATGAGGGCGAAGGCGTGGGGCGTCTGGTGAAAGAAAAATGCGATATGACGGCAGCTATTCCCATGAAGGGGAATATTGATTCCCTGAACGCATCGGTGGCGGCAGGGGTACTGGCTTATGAAATTGTGCGGCAGAGGCTGCAGTGAGAAAAGAGAGCGATATGGTGATAGATGATTCCGCTTATGAGCGGGCTACAGACGAGGAGCTGATTCACCGCCTGCGGGGCGGGGAGACGCCCGTCATGGATTATATTTGTGAAAAATATAAAAAGCTGGTGCGAAGCAAGGCAAAGTCAATGTTTATTCTGGGCGGGGACAACGAGGACTTGATTCAGGAGGGAATGCTGGGACTTTTTAAGGCGGTGAACGATTATGACAGCGGGCGGGATGCCAGTTTTTATACCTTTGCGGATCTGTGCATCAGTCGCCAGATGTATACGGCGGTGCAGGCATCCCGAAGAAAAAAACATATCCCGCTGAATACCTATATCTCATTGTATGGGGATATGGGGGAGCGTATGGACGGAGAGACAGGGGAGTTGGTTGAGGCGATTGCTGATCTGGAGGAGCGGGGACCGGAGGAACTCTTTCTGGACAAGGAGCGTGTGGATTATCTGGAGAGGAAGATTGAGCAGGAACTCAGCGGCTTTGAGAAGCAGGTGTTGGATCTGCATTTGACAGGCATGAGCTACACGCAGATCGCCAAGGTGCTGGGGCGGGAGGAGAAGGCGACGGACAACGCGCTGCAAAGACTGAAGAGCAAAATCAGGAAAATGTTGTGAGTTTGAAATTTAATAGAATTTTTCGATAAATTTTATTGACTTTGGGGGCCGTTCGGACGTATAATCAGCAAGGTGATTTCCGACCGACTGGTCGGGCGATGAGTCTCAGAAAGGTACAGGTATCAGGTTATGAGAAATGGCGGATATTTTGTGGGCAAAAGCAAATGCCTCATAAGTGCGGTGCTTTGCATGGGTCTTCTTCTCTCCGGATGCGGCAGCACGGAGGTGGTGGAGACCGAGGATGCAATCTTGGTTGACGCGGCCCAGGTGGGAAGGGACACTTTGGTACTGAGCAATCAATTTGTGGGGATGGTTTCCCCGGAGGAGTCCGTGTACATTATCCCATTGGCACAGGGCACCGTGACAGAGACCTTTTTTGAGGTGGGTGACAAGGTGCAGGCGGGAGACGTGCTGTTTAAGATAGACGACAGCGGGGCGAAACTGCAGTTAGAGCAGGCACAGCTGACCTATACCAACGCGCAGCAGCAGGCGGACAGCGCACTGACGACTCAACAGAAGTCCGCTAATTTGCAATTGGACGCTAATGTCAAGACTGCCGAGGCGCAGTACATGGCAGCGCAGGTGGCGTGGAAGAATACCAAAGACTCGCTGGACGATTTGGAAAAGCAGGTGGATAAGGCGAGAAAGGCATATAATCAGGCAAAGAAGGCGGGAGCTGACGAGAATACGCTGGCAGAGTTGAAACAAGTGCTGAAGACGCTGGAGAGCAGCTATTCCCAGTTGGAGATACAGTACAATCAGGTCGAGGCCCAGTATGAGGCTGCCACAGTGGGTTTCCAGTCGGCTAAGGATGCCAGAGAGTTGACCCAGGGAGACGCTTTGGATGACACGAAGGAGCAGTTGAACACTTCCCTGCAGATGGCGAAGGTTGCAGTGGATTCAGCAGAGCTGGCCCTGTCCTATTATCAGGTGACAACACCCATTGCCGGCGAGGTCATCAGCAAGAATGTGTCGGTAAACGGCATGGCGACGTCGTCCTCCCCGGCTTATATCATTGCGGCTGAGGACACTATGACGGTGGCGTTTCAGGTGAGCGAGGCTGTCAGGAATACTCTGCACAAGGATATGAAGATCGTGGTGGAGCGAAGCGGTGTGGAATATGACGGTGTGATCACGGAAGTTGGAAATGCTGTCAATGCCCAGACGGGATTGTTCCAGATTAAGGCGGCGGTTTCTGCCAGTGGCGGGGAACTTCCCAGCGGTGTCAGCGTGAAGATTACCAGCGATACCTACACGGCCTCAAATGCCATTATCATTCCCTATGATGCGGTGTATTATGAGACTGAGGGCTCATATGTCTACACGGTGAAGGACGGCCATGCAGTAAAGACCTATGTGACAACGGGAATATTTGATGATGAGAGAATTGAGATTGTGGATGGTATCACAGAGGAGGATATCATCATCACAAGCTGGTCTCCCAGGTTGATTGACGGCGCACAGGTGGACGCAAAAGTCGCGAAGGCAGGCGCAGAGACAGCACGGGCAGAAAGTCAGGGCGCAGAGCCGGAAGCTGCTCGGTAGGGAGGACGGAAAATGAGTCTGACAAATCTTGCACTGAAAAGGCCGGTATCATGTATGCTGGCGATTTTGGCATTGACTGTATTTGGTATTTCTTCTATTTTTGGGTTTAAGCTTCAACTGATTCCCGATATGGAGATGCCGATGTTGATCGTGATGGCAACCTATCCGGGGGCAGATCCCCAGAGTGTGGATGAGTTGGTGATCTCGGTGATTGAGGATGCCGGTTCTTCCCTGAGCGGTGTGGATTCCACCACAACGATGTCCTATGAAAATTATGGTATGGTGCTCTTTACGTACGAGTATGGCGTAGATATCGCTGAGTGCCACACGGATTTGCGGGCGGCGCTGGAGGTTGCGCAGCTCTCCATGCCGGAGGACGCGGGAGAACCTACCATCATTGAGATGAATGTCAACAGCATGGAATGTATGATGATTTCCGCTACGGAGACAGGAGACGTGGATATCCTCAAGGTGGTCAACGAGTCCGTGGTTCCGGAGTTGGAGGCACTTTCCGGGGTTGCGCAGGTCAATGTCAACGGTGGTAATGAGGAATATATCAAGGTGGAGCTGAATGATACGCTGATGAACCAGTATGGCTTGACCATGAACTCTATTTCCCAGTTTTTGTCTGCGGTGGATTTCTCTTACCCTGCGGGCAGTGTCAGTCATGGAAGTCAGGATATCAGCATCACCACGTCCATGGAATATAATACGGTGCAAAAGCTTCGCGAGGTGCCGTTGATGACGGGAACGGGTCAGGTAATCACCCTGCAGGATGTGGCAACGGTTACCATGTCCACCAAGGAGGCGGAGAGCCTGAGCCGCTATAACGGTCTGGATAATTTGAGTATCGGTATCCAGAATAAGAGCAGTTTTGGTACGGTGAACGTGTGTCAGGATGTGAGAAAGGCATTGAATCGCATTCAGGCACAGGTGCCGGCAGTGGAGTTCCAAATTACCTATGATGCCAGCGAGTCCATCATTGATTCCCTGATGGCAGTGTTTGAGACTTTGCTCCTCGGCGTGGCGCTGACCATGTTGGTGTTGTTTTTGTTCTTTGGGGATTTCAAGGCGAGTCTGATCGTAGGCTCTTCCATGCCGATTTCCCTGATGTTTACGTTGATTATAATGAGCTTAATGGGTTTTTCCATGAATATTGTGACTCTGGGGTCGTTGGTGATTGCCATCGGTATGATGGTGGATGCTTCCATCGTGGTGATTGAGAGCTGTTTCAGGTATCAGGAGAAGGGAATCTCCGTGCAGGAGGCGGTGGCGCTGGGAGCCAAGGAGGTAACGGCATCTATCGTTGCTTCCACGATCACTACGATTGTGGTGTATCTGCCCTTGGCGCTGATGAAGGGCTTGTCGGGTCAGATTTTCTCCCAGCTGGGTATGACCATCGTCATCGCAATGCTGGCTTCGCTGATTGCGGCATTGATGCTGGTTCCCTTGTTCTTCTGTGTGTTTAAGCCCGTGGCGAAGGAGAACCTTCCCATAGACAGGGTTCTGCAAAAGGTTACAGACTTCTATCGGAGAAAAATGCCCAAGTTCTTATACAAAAAAAAGACGGTGATGGCTGTGTCTGTGCTGCTGTTGGTGGCATCGTTCCTCTTGGCCGGCCTGTTGAACATGGAGCTGATGCCGTCAGCGGATGAGGGCATGGCAGCTGTCTCGATCAATTTCCGCTCAGGGACATCTCTGGAGGCGCGGGATAAGGCGGCAAGGGAATGGGAACGGATCGTGTCAGAGCATCCTGACGTGAGTGCATACAGCGCTTCCGTGAGCAACACTGGCGCAACCGTGACGGCTACATTGAAAAAGGACAGGAAGATGACCACGGCGGAAGTCGTGGACGAGTGGAATGAACTGGCGTCCACCATGACCAATATGGATGTGACGGTGGCAGCCAGCGGTAACAGCATGAGCTCCATGATGAGTGTTGGTAGCTTCGAGATTGATTTGCAGAGCAATGATATGGATGCGCTGCGGGACGGAACGGAGTTGCTGGCTGACAGGATGCGCGGAATTGACGGCGTGGTCAAGGTGACGGATTCCCTGTCAAACACATCAACGCTGGTCAAGGTGAATGTTGATCCATTGAAAGCCATGCAGTATGGCATGACGCCCATCTCGGTGGGTATGACCCTGAACAATGTGCTCAGCGGTGTGAAACCTCTGACAATCACCAAGGAGGGGTCGGAGTACGAAGTCTGGCTGGAATATCCGGAGGGGCAATATGATGATTTGAACCAGCTGATGGATCTCATGCTGCCGACTTCCATGGGGGTGTCAATCCCGCTGCGGGATATTGCGGAGCTGATTTATGCTGAGGGACAGGAGAGTATTAGCAGACAGGACGGGCAGTATTATGCCAGTGTCACCGCAACACTGAATTCGGAGAAGACCTTCGCGGCGCAGGATGATATCAATGCGTTGGTGGCTGAGCTTACATTCCCTGACGGCGTCACTCCTGCCAACAGTATGATGACAGATATGATGTATGAAGAGCTGTTTGCGATTTTTCAGGCAATCCTGACGGCAGTGTTCCTGGTATTCCTTGTGATGGCAATGCAGTTTGAGTCGCCGCGGTTCTCTATCATGGTGATGACTTGTATTCCTTTTGCATTGATTGGCTCTTTCCTGCTTCTGTTCCTGACAGGGCAATCCCTGAGCATGGTTTCGCTGATGGGATTTCTGATGTTGATGGGAATTGTGGTAAACAATGGTATTCTGTTTGTGGATTCCACCAACCAATTTCGGCAGGAGATGCCCTTGGAGGACGCATTGATTGAGTCCGGATGCGTTCGTCTGCGTCCGATTCTGATGACTACGTTGACGACAATTCTGTCCATGCTGCCTCTGGGTATCGGTATCGGTACCAATGCGGTGATGATGCAGGGTATGGCATTGGTTATCATCGGCGGTCTGGTGGCGTCAACCATCCTGACTTTGATCCTGATACCTACCTTCTATCTGATCCTGGATAAGAAGAGTAAGCCACAAAAGACGCGCAGGGGCAAAAAGGCTGCACAGGCGGGGGACTGATATGGGAAAGATTACAGGTATGGAGCCGGTATCGGAGATTCCACCTAAGGTACTGCTGCTTTACAATGCGGTAAAGCAGCTGATTGGGGAGGGCGTGGATGTGAATGACATCCGCGTCCTGTCCATCACAGAGCGGGCGGGAATCGGCAAGGGTACGGCATATGAGTATTTTGATTCAAAAGAGGAAATCATCGCTTGCGCCTTTTTGTATTATGTGAATGGACTGGCGGAGCGAATTAACACTACATTGCTTCCAATGAACAATCTGCGGGAGCAGATCAATTATTTGTTTGATGAATTGGATAAGGACAGTGAGAAAAAGTATTGCTTTATGCGTTTTGTACATGGAGCCACAGATCATTCCAAATTCAGCCAGTTGGTGCGGGAGAAACTGATGGAGTCCGATATGGGCAGGGAATTCCCAGAGTATCTGTTCGGGGCAGTGATTCGCCAAGGGGTGGAGCGCGGTGAAATCGACAGCAGTATCCCGGCCAGTTATCTGATCTATGCCGTTTTCTGCAAGGTGTTGACATACATGATGTGTATTGGGATGGAGGACCTGGTTCGAATGGAGGTGGGGGGGCTTCGCCCCTTGATTGTGGAAGGCATCCTGCGGGACCTGAAGGGCGGACTTTGATTTGTCAAAAATAGTGGTTGACAACCCCAAAGGGACTTGCTATAATAAACAACGGTGATTGCGTAAGTCATCCCAAAGTGCTGCTGTGGCTCAGTCGGTAGAGCGTCACATTGGTAATGTGGAGGTCACGGGTCCGATTCCCGTCAGCAGCTTAATAAAGAGATAGCCGCAAATCCAAAGATTTTCAGTAAATCAAAGGATTTACGGCTATTTTTTTAGCTTATTATGTTGTGTGTTGGGTAGGCTCTCCCATACTCTTTATCCGTGCAAGTTCTTCTTTTAGCTTTGTGATTTCCTCTGCAAGTTCTGCGTTTTCTTCTGCCCGCTTTGTGATTGCTGCTGCAAGTTCCGCGTTTTTTTCTGTCTGCTTTGCGATTTCCTCTGTTTGCTCTGCGATTTTCTCTGCTTGTTTTGCGTTTTCCCTTTCCATTTTCAAAATCTCTTCTACCATCTGTATGCGCATTCCTGCCACCTCCGGGTCTTCCTTTACAGTTTCCACCATTCTGTGGATTTCACGCAGTTCTTTGTTTACGGCATT
>CAMWLG010000035.1 GCA_947175035.1 uncultured Lachnospiraceae bacterium
TCTCAATATCATTAATGGAATCTTCCATTTTCTTTAATTTCTCATTTTGATTTCCAACAGAATCATATAGTTTTATCAAAATATCCCGTTCAAAATCTTTGCTATTGCATTTAATGTCAATTAGCGTGCCAGCAATATCACTTATTGCTTTTTTAATATCTTCTTCATATTCTAATGAATCATTTTTAGAATCATAATATCTCTCCCACAAATATTTTTCTAAATTCTTCGCATCATACTTATTCATGTCCCATAACTCGTCTGTTAATTCAATTTTTGAGAGAAGAAGTTTCATTTCATTAATCACATAAGGAATATGATCCTTCGGAATATACATATTTCTTAAATGCTCTTCAGAAAGGACTTTATTCATTTTGTTACTTTCTGAATTTATAAAGTCACTAATAGCCTCAGCTTCTTCTTTTAGTATATCATCCGCTAAAATCCCTATTATTTGACTAATGAATTTATTTTCTACTTTATTACTTACTACTAATTTTATAATTGCAGAAATAATATCAATGACAACTCCCATTTTATCCTTGCATGATAATCAGAAAGATAATTATCATGTTTTCCTTTCTATAAATATTGTTACACATCCCCACAAATATAAATGCATTGTATATATAACATATTTTTATTATACTATAAATATAGCAAATCAATAGGCAATAATATTGTTTATTTTCTACAAAAACACATCATTGCCACATTATTTTTTGTCACATCAATAATCTACCTGAAAATGGTGTAATAATGATGTAGTAAGTGCCTTTTTTCCCTTGAAACCATTAATTTTACAAGATTTTCAAAAACATTTCAAGATATTGCCGTGGCAGACAAAAATTATTTTAAGCATCTATTTTTTAACTCCTTCTGCTTTATCTACTTAATTTTTAATTGCCAACACTGATTTGATACACATTATTCAAATATATCGTTTCATGTTCATTCTTAATTAGTATTCTCTGAGGTATCTTTCATACTTCTTTTCTATAATATCTTCATCTATACCAGAACAAGAACAGCACTAACTGCCTAATAAACCACATTCATGCTCATCACTTTATTCTCTTTTTTACTTTTCAGGTAAATCCCTAATCAAAGGTTGTACCGTCTGGTATATGTGCTTTACCACATTGCCATCTGAATACAGTTGCATCAATCCACTATTTACCTGCTGCCTTGTTTGTGCACTCAATATTACGTTAATAATATCTTCCTTCCTATCAGTATATATTTTCTTTTTAAAATGTTGTCCAAAAAAAGAGCGAACCTGTGTCTCGCGTTTTGTAACCTTGCTGTTTGAAGACACAAATCTCTCCAAAATAGTTTTTACATCTTCATATATTTCAGCATAATTGTCAAAATTATTTTTCAGATCATTATGAATGTCACTTAGCATTCGCTCATCGTTACAATGTGCAATAACATACTTGCAGATTTGATTTGGAGTCTTGCCCGCATATCCTCTTGAAACAAGACCTCGTTGCATAAACACGTTTAACTTACTCCTCTCTCTTCCAGAAAAAACATATGCCATACTAGCACTGATTTTACCATTTGTTGTTGAAGTCTTCTGTGATGTTGCCTGCTTCTGCAATTTTGCATTACCAGGAATAGCCTCTTTACGGGAAATATTGGGATAGCCTTCTTCTTTCCAAAACTTTATAATATTGTCGTAATCCGTGTCCTTACTAACGATTACATAGGAACACTGCTGCCCATTGATTCCCAGAAGATTCCCAAGATACGAGACAAGATGCATATCTAATGACTGTTTACGGGCAGGCACAATATGACCTTGTATATCTATTCCCTTTGAAAAAACCAAATCCATTCTAATGGTTGATGCATTTTTTGTAGAAAATATATGTACATGGTCATCTTTAGATAGAGAATCTATATTTTCCATCCCTTCATTGTGTACATTCTCGAAATCTATTAAGTAAAATGTTTTCATTATTATTGCATCCCAAATTTACAATATTATAATCCAATGTGTTTATTGTGTGCATATAAAATTATATCATATTACCTCCATTATTTCCATATATTATTTATTTGAAATTATGCAGCTTCTTTAAGTCACCCTCCACTTTGCATAGTACCACCTCCTTTATGAGCATAACACAGTAATTTGTGTTTTATGTGTAGTTCTATATTCCCCTTCTGTCCACTTCCCCTCAACAAACGACACAAAAACTAAAGAAGAATATAAGTATTAGAAATTTATATCCAAATATGTTATAACTATTGTTAGAAAATCCAAAAGCATTTATGGAATCTACAACATGATGAAATTAATCAAATTACTTTGATAAAGAACAATACAACCTTCCGTTGAAAGGACACAGTATGATGAGAATGTATGCATATTTGAAGGAACCGTTACCAGTCAACAAGAATGATTACATATATAAAATAATGATTCATGAAATGAAACGAGAAACTTTGGTCTACAAATATATAAGTCGTGATGCCATACAATGCTCCTTTGACGATTGGTACCCTGATAAAGACAGTGCAGTTGAGGATTGGCAGGAATTAATTGATGAAAAAGGTTGGATTATGTTAGATGATCCCCTACCAGATTGCCAGGATGATGCTTTTTTACCAATCAGAGTAAAAGGAAGAAATATTAACAAACCTCAATGGGGAGAGTTGGAAATATTGGAAAATGGTATCTGGACAGAATATAAAGGTTAAGCTGTCCAGCACTTGCTCCAGCATTCATCACAAATGCTGATATGTTGCCCATTCCAAAATTTATCGGTATAGCACCTTTACTGTCACTCAGCGACTGTGCTATACCGATAAATTATAATAAACATAATAATTAGAAAGGCTAAGAAATTATTTAAACATCCCTTTTAAAGCATCAGCAGCTTTGGAGACATTGTCTACTGTCAGCTTTGCTTTTACACCATCAATAATTTTCATGACCACGTCATCCGGCAGATCCACGCCAAGCACTTTTTCGATCACCTTTACAGGCTCCTTCTCGAACTGCGCTTTTATGTTCGGATTCTTGGTAATTTCCTCTACGATCTTGCTGATCTGTTCTTTCATATCCATCACTTGTCCCTCCATAAATTATGCATCCGGTTTGTTTTTACAGATTTTACTGTTTACAGGATGCCTCCCATTTTATATGACTATCATTATATAATACCCCTTTTTTAAAATCAAGAAATTACTGGGATATCCGCATCAGGGAGAGATTTTTGCGCCCAGTAGCGCAAACACCCATCTTATGTTATAATACTTTCATTGACAAAGTTGATCATTCCATCAATTGATTGTCCTACAATGATCAAAGAAAGGACTACAGGCCATATGTGGATTGCCGGAAACTGGAAAGAATATGAAGTGTTGGATGCCTCGGGAGGCGAGAAGTTAGAGCGCTGGGGGGATTATATCCTCGTGCGCCCCGACCCGCAAGTCATCTGGAATACCCCCCACACGCACAAGGGCTGGAAACAGAAAAATGCGCACTACCACCGCAGCGCCAAGGGCGGAGGGGAGTGGGAATTTTTTCACTTGCCCGACGAGTGGAGCATCCGGTATGAACGCCTGACTTTCCACCTGAAGCCCTTTAGCTTTAAGCACACCGGGCTTTTTCCGGAGCAGGCCGTCAACTGGGACTGGTTCTCGGGATTGATCACCAAAGCATTGCAAGAGAACCCTTCCCGCCAGATCAAGGTATTGAATCTCTTCGCCTACACCGGCGGGGCAACCCTGTCCGCCGCCGCAGCGGGTGCCGCTGTAACCCATGTGGATGCCGCCAAAGGTATGGTTGGCTGGGCAAAGGAAAACGCACAGGCATCAGGGCTTGGGGACGCCCCCATACGCTGGCTTGTGGATGACTGTGTCAAATTTGTAGAACGGGAAATACGCAGGGGCAACAAATATGATGGCATCATCATGGACCCGCCCTCCTATGGCAGAGGCCCCAAGGGAGAAATCTGGAAAATCGAAGAGAGCATTTGGCCTTTTATTGAACTTACAAGCCAACTGCTCTCTGAAAACGCGATATTTTTCCTGATCAATTCCTACACCACCGGTCTGCAGCCCGCCGTGCTGTCCTACATGATCAACACCGCCATCGTGAAACGTTTTGGCGGACATGTGAACGCGGAGGAGATTGGTCTGCCCGTCACCGAGAGCGGGCTGATCCTGCCCTGTGGCGCATCCGGACGCTGGGAGAGCTGATATTACCCTTAGCGTACATACACTAATTTTGCCCGTCAATGGACTCCATCATCTCCCAGATCTCGTCCACGATACCGCTGCCGTTGAAGCGCACCACGACAAATGCTCCATCCTCTGTCCGGTACAACACGCCAAATCTTCCCTTAAAGGAAACCGTGTCCCCGGTATCATCCATATATGCTATGATACGCGCCGCCACACACTCCTTGGTAAATTCCTCCTCACGAAACACCGCGTCGGAATACACCTGGCTATACTCGTCAGGCACCGTCTCCCCATGGGAAACCTTATACAATCTCTCGTCATAGCTCTCGGGCTTTGACACATCCGCCACTGTCATGGGCTGGGTGTCTCCCATATTGATAATCGAAAGCTCAAAATCGTCTATATTGTCGCCATATGACCAGCGGATTGTCAATGTCTCCTCCCCCGCTGTGTCATCACAGCTGATCTGACTGATACTGCCTCGGGTCGGCCAGGTGTCAGGCAGATAGTCTCCCACCACGGCAAGCTTTGCCGCCTCTAGCTGTGTGATTTCTTTCTGTTTCTTCATTTCACCTTGGGCATTCTCAGTATGTGCATTTAACTGACTATCTAACTCCTCCATCTGATCTTCTCGGTCTGCTCCCTCCGCAGGCTGTAGTGTATAACGCTCGACGTCTTCTGACACCATACCTTCTTCATTTGCGTCTGACCTCACGGAAGATGCCACTCTCTGCTCCTGTTGTTCCATTGGTGTCTCCGCACCCATGACAGCCGCGTCTTGCATCATCGTTCCATTCGTGAATGCTCCACCCGACTCCGCGGCCTTTTCACTGAAATACGCAGTTCCGTCTTTGCTATTGTTCGTCTGATAAACCATAAAACTTGCGCCCAGTACTGCCAATGTGAGAACCGCTGCCGCAGCCCTGCCATAACGGCGCACAAAGACCCCTATGCCGGATTTTGCTCCTTTGCCTGTATTGTCATTGCAATTACAATTATCCTCCTCACATGCCGCCAGATATGCCTCGTCCACGCCGGAAAGTGCACCAAAGAGCCGCATTGCCGCCTCACGCTTTTCCTCTTCATAACTCATAAAACCACGCCCTCCTGCTCCAAATAATCCTTCAACTTGCCCCGAATCCGAAAAAGAGTTGTCTTGACTGTATTCAGATTCATCCCAAAACGATCCGCAATCTCCCGATACTCTTCCACAAACCAATATCGACGCAGGAAGATATTGCGATCCCGCTCGGGCAGAGTCCCCAGAAACCGATTGATCATCCGTTCCAACTCCGCCTCCTCCACAGCTTCTTCTGTGCTGGTCGCAGCCGGCACACACTCCACCAATTCATCAAGCGCAGCCTCCATCTCTCCACTCCCCCGTTTCAAAGCATTCTTGCGCTTCCACATATCAAATGACAGATTCCTCGTGATCGTCCCCAAGAATAGCGACAGCCTCCCCGGCCGATTGGGCGGTATGGCATTCCACGCCCGCAGCCATGTGTCGTTCACACACTCCTCAGAATCTTCTTTGATATGTAAAATATGATAGGCAATACTGTAGCAGTAATTCCCATAACTTATCTGGGTTTCAGCGATAGCTCTCTCATTCCTCGCCCAGTATAAATCCAAAATTTCCGTATCTTTCATGCATACTCCCCTCCGCGTTATCAGCGATTCCTATCTATAAGACGAAGCCTTCCACAAAAAGTTTCCCGTTTTTATATAAAAAATGAAAATCAATGATTGTTGACAAAATTTCCTGCTGCGTTATACTAAGAGTAATTTTCACAATTTCCATCCTCATTATAACAGAAAGGCAATCCCATGAATACAACCGAATCCAAAATTCTTGTGGTGGATGACGAGCGTGAGGTCGCTGATTTGCTGGAAATGATTCTGGCAAATGACGGTTTTACCGTGTACAAATTTTATGACAGCCCTGACGCACTCTCCTTTTTGGAGAAGCAAGCGGTGGACTTGGCTATCTTGGATATCATGATGCCCGAGTTGGACGGCCTTGCACTCTGTAGGCGAATCCGCAAGCAATACATGTTTCCGATCATTATGCTTACCGCCAAGGTGGAGGACAAAGACAAAATCTCTGGTCTTATGCAGGGTGCGGACGATTATATCACCAAACCGTTTAATCCCATGGAAGTGCTGGCCCGGGTCAAGACGCAGCTGCGCCGCTTCAAGCAGTATAATACATCCAACTCTCCCGCCGTATCTGAGGAGGCGATTGACATCCGCGGTCTCTGCATCAATCATGCCACCCACGAATGCCGACTCTACGATCAACTGCTGGAACTGACGCCCACGGAATTTGACATCCTCTGGATGCTCTGCCGGAATCAGGGACGGGTGGTCAGTTCGGAGGAATTGTTTGAACATATCTGGGGAGAGCGATATTATGAGAATAACAACACGGTTATGAACCATATTGGAAAACTGCGCGAGAAACTTAAGGAATCTTACAAACACCCCAAATTCATCAAGACCGTCTGGGGAATTGGCTATATGATAGAAAAATGAGGTATCCAAACCATGAAAAACTTTCTGTTCCAACGCATTATGTATAAAATCCTGCGAAACTCCATCCTCTTCCTGATCGGTCTGGTAACAGCCATGTTTTTGGGATATATCTGGGGGCATTCCCGGGTATGGCTCGGCTATGAGAACGATTATCTCTTCTGGCACTGGGTGGATCAGAACGCCCTCTCTCTGGGAATCATAAGCTTCCTTGTGGGCGAACTGTTCATTTTCACATGGTATTTGTACCGCATGGGAACTTATTTTCAGGAAATTACGACCGCCATGGGAAATATTCAGGCGCAGGACGATAGCTGGATTACCCTGTCTGATGATTTGAGCGAGACCGCCTCCTACATGAACCAGATCAAGACCGGACTTCGCGAAAGCCGCATGCAGGCAAAGGAAGCGGAGCAGCGCAAAAATGATTTGGTAGTTTATCTTGCCCATGACCTGAAAACACCCCTCACCTCCGTGCTGGGTTATCTCTCTATTCTGGAAGAAAGCCCCGCCCTTCCCTCTGAGCAGCAAAGTCACTTTCTAAACATTGCCCACAGGAAGGCGGAGCGTCTGGAAGAATTGATCAATGAATTTTTTGAGATCACGCGCTTTAACCTGTCCAATATCGAATTGGAAAAAAGGCAGATTCAATTTTCACGGCTGCTTCGCCAGACAATCTTTGAATTCCACCCCATGCTTGAGGAAAAGCATCTAACCTGCAGATTGGATGAGGCGGAGGAAATCGTCCTGTACTGCGACTTGGACAAAATACAACGCGTCGTGGACAATCTGCTGCGCAACGCCTGCTTCTATGCCTATGAAGACACAGAGATTGTTCTGCGGACAGAGCTCATGTCCGCAGAGCGAGTTTGCTTTACCTGCTCCAACCACGGCCCCACCATTCCCACCGAGAAGCTAAACCGCATATTCGAACAGTTTTATCGACTGGACAATGCCCGCACAAGCAGCACCGGCGGCGCCGGTTTGGGACTTGCCATCGCCAAACAGATCGTACAGCTCCACGGCGGCAGCATTCGTGCCGAGAGCGCGGACGAGCTGACCACCTTCACTGTGGAGCTCCCGCTGCATTAATATGCCAAATAACTTAAGAAATCTTAAGAATTTTCAGAGGAAAAACCAAAAAAGCCTTTCCATGGCTTGTTTATAATCGGTGTATCAAAAGCAAAGGATGATACACATGACAAATAGAACCAACACACGAACCGTAAAACAATATCCAACAACAAATCAACTTCGACATTACAAAAAGGCACGTAGGCATCGCCTCGGCAGAAGCCTTATGTTTCTATTATCTCTCATATGTATCCTGTTGTTCTTATACTCCCTCGCCACACAACCCCAGTTCGTTATAAAGGAGTTTGTCACTCACGCGCCGGATTCCCCTATTCTTCCGGAAGAGGATATGCCCGCTGAGCTAACGGAGCTTTTGAAGCGTAATGAGGAAGTGCATCTTTTTGTGGAGGAATATAAAAATCGGGATACCTATCTAAAGCGGGAGATTGACCTCTCCAAAGACTCCTATGTCAAGGAAGCCCTTGCATCAGGCGAGCCTCCGCTTCTGCTGCAATGGGATTTGCGTTGGGGATATGCCCCTTACGGGGACGATATGATTGGTCTGGCGGGCTGTGGCCCCACCTGTCTGTCCATGGCTTATATCCATCTCACAGGAGATACCTCCAAGAATCCCGCCGTCATGGCCGACTTTTCCTACAGCCAGGGCTATTACACGGAATATGGAACCGCTTGGGCGCTATGGACAGACGGTGCAGCCTCCCTTGGACTCAAGGGAGAAACTTTGTCTTTAAGTGAATCTGTTATGAAAAGCGCCCTTGATAACGGCGAACTGATCATATGCAGTATGCGTCCCGGTGACTTCACCACCACGGGGCATTTTATTCTGATTTGGGGATATGACGACAACGGTTTTCGGGTCAAAGACCCCAACCGCCAGAGCCACAGCGACAAATATTGGAGCTACGACGATCTGTCACGGCAGATTAAGAATTTGTGGGGATTATCTGCTCCTTAAATCATTCTGTGTCTGTGGCTCTTTACCTCGATTCTATTTATGATGTCTACTCGTTACTTTGTGCGCTTTTGCTCTTGGCGATTCCATATGCCCAATCAGCCAGTTTGCTTGCACCAATGATATCGGCTTCCTGGCCCTTCAAGTTCTTCAGGATACCCACGACACAGAAAACCAGAACCAAGATGCCAAGAACCGAGCCAATCAGATCAACCACCAGGCCCCAGACACTGGAAAGCAAAGGAACGCGGTATAGGGGGCTCAGGATACTCAACACCTGACTCACCAGATTCTCCACAACACACAGGCAGATTGCCTGAATCACCTGACGGCCCGCCCACTCGTTCTGCTCCACCAGTATCACCACGCCCGCCAGCAAAAAGAGCGCTGTGGAATAGCCAAGATATGCCAGCAAAAACGCCGATACCGTGTAAAAACACATTCTAACTCCAAATTTTCCTTTTTCCATGATTGTTTCCTCCTGTAAAATATGATTGTTTACTATCCCATGAATCCATGTTGATTCATTTAATCCGACTCCGCCACCCTGTCCACAAGGTTGATATTTTTCCACTTTCCCTGTCGGAATCGCAAATAGTTAAACAACGCGCCCAAAAGCCAGCTGACCAACAGAGATATGAAAAGCGCATCCGGGTGTCCGCTCGGCCAGCTCTCGGAACGGTTGAAATACGCAAGCGTATAGGCAAGGGGCACACGAACCACCACTGTCGTGATCAGGGAGATAATCATGGTTGACATGGTATCACCCGCCGCCCGAAGGATACCGCCGTAAACCTGCGTAATACCCATGGCTATGTAGCCTGCAGCGAGGATTTTCAGCCCCCGTCCTCCCAGTTCCACCACGTTTCGATACACATCCGGGTCTGTGTTTTCCTGGTTGATAAAGATTTCTATTAATTGCCTCCCGAACAACAACAATGCCATCACGATCACCAGCGAAGTGCCAAGAGCAAGCCCCAGCGCCGCATGTTCCCCGGGCTTCAGGCGTTCCATTTTCTTAGCGCCAAGATTTTGCCCAATATAGGTCGAGACGGCAAGGCCAAAGGTGAATGCCGGAAGCACAGCGAAGCCATCCACCCTCATAATCGCCACGTTGATCGCCGGAACAAAATCCCCCATCTGATTCGTCAGACTTTGGACAAAGACCATCGCCATGGAAAAAATCGCCTGCGTCATGCCAGAGGGAAGTCCCAGCTTCAGAATCAACTTGCTGGTATCAGCCTTTGGAATCAATGTCTCCCGCTTGATCTCCACAATATCCTTCATATGGGTCAGGCGGATGATACACAGGATCGCGGATACTGTCTGGGCAATGATGGTAGCCCACGCAACACCCTGTACTCCCCAGCCAAGGCCCGCCACAAACCAGAGGTCAAGCACGATATTCAGTCCCGCAGAAACCAACAAATATAACAGCGGGTAGAAGCTGTCACCCAGCCCTCGCAATATACCCGAAATAATATTGTAGAAGGCCAATCCCAGAATTCCCCCGAAGATAATCTGCAGATAAGCTGCCGCCAAATGCAGATATTTCTCCGGCGTATTGATCAATTCCAACAGCGGACGCGAGATAGGAATACCCACAGCCATGATGATAATCGCCGCAATCACCACCAGCGTCACAGACGTACCGATACTCCGAGAGAGCTGCTCCTTATCCTTTGCCCCAAAATACTGTGCGACCAGAATCCCCGCGCCGGTGGATATCGCGATAAAGAGCACCAGCAGCAGGTTAATAATTGGTGCAGACACCCCCACTGCTGACAGAGCATCCACACCATTGTACCCGTTCCGCGCAACAGAACAATACTTTCCCACCACAACGGAATCCACCGTAGAATAAAGCTGCTGGGCAAAGTTACCGATCAACAGCGGGAACGCGAACTTCGCAATCGCCTTGACCGGGCTTCCCACTGTCATATCCTGTGCGCCGAATAATTTTTTTACCTGTTCAAACATATTAGTAATTCTCAGCTTTCACCTGGAAATAAGACTGGGGATGCTCGCATACGGGACACACCTCCGGAGCCTGTTTGCCGATACAGATATGTCCACAGTTCGCGCACTGCCAGATAGTATCGCCATCCTTGGAAAATACCAGGCCATTCTCCACATTGGCAAGAAGCTTTCTGTATCTCTCCTCATGCGCCTTCTCGATTGCAGCGACACCCTCAAAAAGCTTGGCGATATCCTCAAAGCCTTCCGCCCTCGCATCATTTGCAAACTGGGCATACATATCGGTCCACTCGTAATTCTCGCCCTCTGCGGCCGCCTTCAGGTTCTCCGCGGTGCTGCCAATCCCGTCATTCAAGAGCTTATACCACATCTTTGCATGCTCTTTCTCATTGGCTGCCGTCTCCTCAAAAATCGCCGCGATCTGCACATAGCCATCCTTCTTCGCCTTGGATGCAAAATAGCTGTACTTATTGCGCGCCATGGATTCTCCCGCAAAAGCCGCCTGAAGATTTGCCTCTGTCTTGGTTCCCTTTAAATTCGCCATTGTGAAATCCTCCTAATTTTTTTTAAATTTTCCTGTCGGCATGCTACGCCGCCCTTGGAAAGTATTCTACTACACTTGCGATTTTTTTCCAATAGGGAAATTGGGAAATTAAGAGACCTCTCTTTGACATTTTATGCGGAATCCCTTATACTTACCTTAAAAACAGCAGATGGGAGCAGATATGAGTTACGATTCCAGCTATGACAGAAAGACCAATACCTACCGGGTTCCCTTTCTCAAAGATTCCATATATGACAAAACCGATACTTCCCCTCACATCGTGAGGGTGCCCGGTTCCAAGAGCATCACCAACCGCGCGCTGCTTCTGGCGACTTTGGCAGAAGGAACCTCAACCCTGCGGGGCGTTCTCTTCTCGGACGATTCCAGGCATTTCCTGCAATGCGTTCAGGATTTGGGCTTCGAGACCACCGTGGACGAGCCGGGGAAGACGATTACCGTCACGGGCCAAGGCGGTGCTGTAGCCAAGCCAGAGGCCTCGCTGTATGTGGGAAGCGCCGGCACCGCCGCGCGGTTTCTCACCGCCTATCTGGGGGTGTCCAACGGCGTCTACCATATGGATGCATCAGAGCAGATGCGCCGCCGTCCCATGGCGTCCCTTTTGGATTCCTTGAAGGAACTGGGCTGTGAGATTCTTTATGAAAAGGATTCCAAGGAAGGCTTCTTTCCATTTACCGTAAAAAGCCATGGTTTTCATAAAAACACCATCAGCGTGGATATTGAACACAGCAGCCAGTTTTTGAGCGCACTATTGATCTCCTCCTGCCTGTCCAAAGAAGACTTCACTGTCAAGGTGCATGGCTCCCACGGTATGTCGTATATTGAAATGACCTGCAAAATGATGGAACAGTTCGGGGTTCGCACGAACCATCTTGCACCCGATACCTTCGTCACTGCCGCCGGTCAGCATTATCTGGCGCGGGACTATCAGATTGAACCTGACGTGTCCGCCGCCTGTTATTTCTATGCTTGCGCCCCGCTGCTGCAAATCCCCGTGTTGGTGGAGCAGGTGCATTTTGATTCACTGCAGGGGGATGTAGCGTTCCTGCGTATTTTGGAACAGATGGGCTGCACGCTGCAAGAACAGCCCCAGGGCATTCTGGTAATGCCCCCCAAACACGGCTTCCACGGTATCACTGTAGATATGTCCGCCTGCTCTGATCAGGCGATCACCCTTGCCGCCATCGCTCCCTTCGCGGACGCTCCCACCACCATCACGGGGATTGGGCATATCCGCCTACAGGAGAGTGACCGGATTCATGCCATTGTCACAGAACTTGGCAAAATGGGCATCCGCACCGAGACAGACCGCGTCTCTCCGGGCAGCATCACCATCTACCCCGGCATGCCTGAACCATGTGTGGTGGACACCTATGACGACCACCGCATGGCTATGGGTTTTGCACTGATTGGGCTTCGGGCAGAAGGGATTGAGATACATGACCCGGGATGCTGCAGGAAGACTTTCGAGGATTACTTCCAGGTGTTGGAGGAGTTTATTGAGGGGCTGTGACACCGCCCCTATACATTTTTTATAAAGTATGCTATACTGAAATTCCATCAAAATACCATAACTATGAGAAAGAGGTATCGTATGAGTAAGAAAAAAGTTGTGGTCTCTCTGGGGCACGAATCCCTGGGGTATACCACTTTGGAACAGTGGGACGCAGTGAAGATTACTGCCAAGGCGCTGGCAGATCTGGTGGAGGCGGACTATCAATTGACCATCACGCATTCTAACGGTCCCCAAGTAAGCATGATACATAAAGCGATGACCGAGTTGCGCCGCATATACACCGATTATACCCCTGCCCCTATGTGCGTTTGTTCCGCCATGAGTCAGGGTTATGTGGGCTATGACATCCAGAACGCTCTGCGAACCGAGCTGATTTCCAGAGGCATCTCCAAGACCGTGAGTACTATTTTGACTCAGGTGACCGTGGATCCCTATGACGAGGCATTTTACGAGCCCACCAAGCTGATCGGGCGCTATATGTCCAAGGAGGACGCGGAAACGGAGCAGAAGAAGGGCAATTATGTACGCGAGATTCCCGACAAGGGGTATCGCCGCGTGGTGGCTGCCCCCAAACCGATTGATATCGTGGAGATTGACGCCATCCGCATTTTAGCTGACGCCGATCAAGTAGTGATTGCCTGTGGTGGCGGCGGTATTCCTGTCATTGAACAAAAGCATGCCTTAAAGGGCGCTTCCGCCGTAATTGAGAAGGATGCCATTGCCGGCAAGCTCGCCTCCGAATTAAAGACGGACGAGCTGATCATCCTCACCAATGTGGAATGCGTTTACAAAGACTTTGGCAAAGAGAGTCAGACACCCATTACGTCCATGACCGTATCCGAGGCACAGGAGGCCATAGCACAGGGAGAATTTGAGGCGGGCACCATGCTTCCCAAGATTGAGGCAGCCATCTCCTACCTTGAAAAAGTCCCCACCGGAAAGGTACTCATCACCTCCATGAAATATGTCAAGGACGCGATCAAGGGCAAAACCGGAACTTTGATCACCGCATGATTCAAAAACAGGCGCGTTACTGTGCACCTCCCAAGGCTGCCAGCAACGCGCCTATTATAATACAAAAATCCGCCAGGTTAAAAACAATATTTTGAAGCCACCGGCACCGCACTCCAAAGCTAAAATAATCCACAACATATTTCCGTTTCAGCCTGTCATAAGTATTGCTGAAAGCTCCGCCCAGCAAAAGTGTCAGCCCCGCCGCAAGCAGCGGATTCCGCTTCTGTCCCAGACTGACGATCAGGCAAACCGCCGTGGCAATCGTCAGAAACACGGACAATACCGCCACCAACGTGCTTTTCTTCTCGCCGATATGAAAGGCCGCCCCCTTATTGTAGCTCCTGCGCAACAGGATCTTGCCCCCCAGGATGGACTGTGTTCCGTCAGCGGGCAGTTCCCGACGTTCCATGTGACGCTTAATCAACAAGTCCATGCTGCCAATCAATATTGCAAAGACAATACACACTGTCCCGGTCATCCGTCGACTCCTATGGATATATCTTGTCGAGAGCCGCCGTGACCCGCTCATACTCTTCTGTCACTTTATCCATCAATGCTGCGCCTCCCTCAAAATTGCCCCCGCGGAACAACTCACACTGGGCGCTGACCTGAGTCTGCAAGGCCGACAGGGACAGATTCCCCGCCACTCCCTTTAAGGTGTGTGCAGCGGTAAAGGCCTTATCGTTATCCTTCGCTTCCACCGCCTCCATCAACTGCTGGTAATTAGGGTCATTTTTGAATTTGCGCATGAAACGTTCCAGCAGCGCCTCATTGTTCATAAAACGCTCCATCACACTGTTCACGTCCACACCTGCTGCCACTAACTGGTTTCTTACCTCATCTGTCATCTCAATATACCTCCTGGTTTCCTAAATTATTGGTAACTATTGATGGCTGTCATAAAATGCCTCCAAAGCGTTCCTGGAAAATTCCAGACACTTCAGCATCTCTGGCGAAAACATTCCACATTCTCCATTCACGATCATATTGTAGGCAGTTTCTTTGTCATAAGCCTTCTTGTAGACCCGCTCTCCCACCAAGGCGTCATAGACATCCACCACGGACACAATCTGGGCTGAGAGCGGTATCTCGTCTCCCTCAATCCCATCAGGATAGCCGCCTCCGTCATAGCGTTCATGATGAGATCTGCAGATATCATAGCATGTTTTAAACAACTCTTCTTCCTGTAAATCGGCAATCAGATTCAGAATTTCACACCCCTTGAGCGTGTGATTCTTCATCACTGCGCGTTCCTCGTCCGTCAGTCTTCCGGGTTTAAGCAAAATACTGTCCGGAATGGCAATTTTTCCGATATCATGCAGTGCGGAAGCCTGCACAATAATATCTACCTTTTTGCGGTTAAGTCCCTTCTCCGGGTACAGATCCATCACCGCCTGAGCCATAATGCGGGTAAAACCTTTCACGCGCTTGACGTGCTCTCCTGTTTCCACATCCCGAAACTCTACAAAATTGCTGACAGCATCTAAAAGATTATTGTAGAATACATTCATTTTGCTCTGCTGCGCCAACAACTTCATCTGATATCCCTGGAGGGTATCCTCCATCTCGTTAGCTCTCTTGTGCATCTCGATAATATTATTGACCTGCATGCGCACGACCTGTGCCACATAAGGCTTGGCTATCACCGCCGAAGCCCCCAGTGCGTAACTGCTCAATTCCACTTTTGTATCCTTGCGCGCGGTAATCAGCACCACAGGAATCCGCTCCACAATCCTCTTGGCGTTCAGAACCTGTAACACCTGAAAACCGTTTAGATTCGGCATCACCAAATCCAACAGCACAACCGCGATATCATTGACATTTTGTCCTAATTTCCAGATTGCTTCTCTGCCGTCTTTCGCCTGTATAATATCGTACTGGCTCTCAAAAATCTGCTTTAGAAGCTCTCTGCTCATTTCCTCATCATCAACAATCAAAATGGATTTTCTCTTTTTCATTGATTACCTCTTTTTGATCATGAAATTCCTTTTTCGCAAAGAAAGCACTTCCTTAATCATCCACCGCCGGATTAAGCAAGTGCAGACAAATGTTTTATCGCAATTTCATCTATAATTATCCATGATAACTCACTGAATGTCAACGTTTTTCTCCGTTTACAGAATTTTAGGAATTTTTACATATTTTGCATAAATTTTTACTTTTTAAATTTTTTTATGATAAAAACGCAAAATGTAGCAAATACTCCTTTTGTCTCAAACAAGATATTGTAAGTGACTTTACAAAAACTTATTTTATATAACCTTTTCAGGCATTCCTTTCTATTGACATCTACCGATATTTTATTTATACTATTACAGTAAAGACCTCTTTTGGGATATTACGCCGACAGGATGGAATCCGTTCTAGCGGTTTATTTTGTGTTATGAATGAACTAGATAGAATAAGATAGAAGAATGAGAAGTGAGGCGAGAGTATATGGATGTTTTTCAGTGTGATGTTAATAGAGGTTTTCTGAGGAAAATCGACGGTAATGAGAAGGCTCTGTTCCTCGAGATATCCGATACCGAGATCACTGGCAAAGGAATTATTTATCTGGAAAGCAGCCAACGCGAATACACTGGTGATATTGATTATGAAATCAAGTCCATCAAAAAAGTAGAGCGGGCAGTATATGAGGGATTAGACGCATTGTACATTCATGTGCGTGTAACCTCTCTTTATGGCGCCCAAAAGATTCAGGTGCGCCTGCCTGGCCTGCGCGACATGTCCAAAGCGCTGGATATATTGGATGAGCACATACAAGCCAATGCTCCGGCTCCAAAGTATGTCGCTCCGCCACCAGCTCCGGCTGCTCCAGCAGCTGCAGCACCGGCTCCAACTCCTGCACCTGCACCTGTTGCACCGGCTCCCGCGCCCGCTGCCCCTGTAACGCCGGCTCCGGCTGCGTTTACACCCAATCCAGCTCCGGCTACATTTACGCCTAATCCAGCTCCAGCTACATTTACGCCTAATCCAGCTCCGGCGCCGTATGCGTCTACACCTGTGACTCCAGTAGCTCCAGCGACGCCCGTAACACCTGTAGCTCCTATGCCTGCTACTGCTCCCGTGACCGCTGCGGCTCCTGCGGCATCGACTCCCGCACCAGTAGCCTCTGTCATTTCTATTGAGGAATACAAGAAGAAGCTGGAGAAGTTGGAAGCGATTTACCAGACCGGTATGATTACCGAGAAGGAATACAAGAGCAGCAAGGCCGAATATGTGAGTGTATTAAACGGCTTAGACGCGTTTTTCAACAAAGTAAAAGTAAATATGCAGTACAATGAGGTTGGTTTCCTCTCTGCGACAGAGTTTGAGGATTTCAAGAAATCCACGATTGAAGAGTGTTCTGATTTAACTTCCGTGTCAGGCGAGGTTATGAGACAGAATCTGAAAAAACTCTTGATTTTGTACTTGTTCGAGATTCTTACTCAGGAAGAATACGATAAAATCTGCTCAGACATTACACAATCCGTGCAGTATGTTTCCAGCGATACCGAGGAGATGACCGTTGAGAAGATTAGCAAATGGCCTATCCTGAAGGATTGTGAGATTATCTCCGAGGCACAATACGAGCAGTTTATCAAGCTGGTATCTGACGACACGAAGATTCGTATGAACGAAAGCCTTCCTGTGTTAGAGCACAAACTGATGAGGCTGACCACACTCTCCAAGACATTCCTCTTTACACCGATAGAATTTGCAGCTAAGAAGCAGGAGCTTGTGGATGAAATGACCAATCTTGACTTTAGTTCGGAGGCCAAACTAAAGAATCAGATTGCATGTATTGTCACCCTTAAAAAATGTGAATGGATTAATGATTCAGAATTCCAGACCAAGAAGAATGATATTATCCAGAATGTCAGCACCAATGACGATATTGTGGCAAGACTGCAGATGTTCCGTATGCTGACCGATATGGCTTTCTTGACGGAAGCCGAGTATCAAGGCTTTGAAAAGGCAGTCATAGACGATATCTTCCAGCCCTACAGTGATATCAGCGAGCTTCAAAAGAAGGCTCAGAACCTGATGAAGCTGAAAGACGCATCGATCATCTCTGAGGAAGATTTCAATGGCTACAAGAAAAGGCTGCTCTCCCTCTCCTGATGATTACGGAATGAAATATGTGAGTATGTTAAAAGGCAGAACCGATTTGGGTCTGCCTTTTTATGCGCAGAGCCGCATATGGTATTTAGCTGCTTTGCAGCATGCGGCTCGCGCAGCGAGTAGGGAAAAACCTTCCCTACTCGATTGCATTGATTTGTGATTAAGACATGAGCTGCGCAACCACCTGATTGATCACCTTTCCGTCCGCCTTGCCCTTGAGCTCTGCCATCACAGCTTTCATGACCTTCCCTTTGTCCCCTGCGGCCAGCAATTCCGCGAATTTTTCCTGCAGGATACTCTTCACCTCATCCTCGGACAAAAGCTTTGGTGCGAACTCATTCATGATCTCCAAGCGTTTTTGATACTCCTCCCTGAGCTCTGTCCTGTCAGCCGGACAGGTGTCAATCTGTTCTTTCACAGTCTTAATCTCCTTCAAGATGGCCTGGTTTGCCATGTCATCCGGCACATTCTCCCGACATCCCGCATCAATTCCCGCCTTCTTCACCGCCGACACCAATGAAGCGATGGTTTCCTTCTTGAACTTATCCTTTGCCTTCATCGCCGCCACCATAGCGTCCTGCAATTCCTTCTGTTTCATCTGTCAAATCCTCCTTTAACAAAAATGGTTATATTTAACTAAAATTTCAGCCCCCGGTATCTTGACACACAGGCCATGATCTCCTGCCGTCTCGGTCTTGCCAGGGATGCTGCCACATCCCTCCCGGCAAAGAGCGCCTCCAATCCCTTCTCATCCAATTCCTTCTCCAATAGATCTACAGCCTGAGCCAACGAACGCTTGCCGTCCAAGCCCCTGGTCAAAAGCTCCTTCAGCAAATATCCCAGTGCTCTCGTCTGCTCCTCGTCCCGAAGCTGTTCCAATCCCCGAAGCACCACGGTATTCTTCGCCACAGCCACCTCGTCCTTGCCAAAGGTCTTGATTTTCAAGCGATCCTCCTTCAAAAGCTGCCTGTCTGTCTGGGGTGTCCTCTTGTCCAGATATTCCGGGAACGCGCTGCGGGACGTCTCAAACACGGCGAACTCCGCTGCCGCCTTTTTCGCTGTCTCCGTGATATCCACCGGCACATACTCTTTCATTTGAATCACGGTATCTGCCACATGGAAATAAGAGCCACTGCTGCCTGCCACCAGAATGGTGGAAATCCCCATGGTATCATACAGACTGTTCACCCGCTCGATAAAGGGCGTGATGGGCTCCTCCCCCGGGCTTACCACCTGCTGCATCAGCCTGTCTCGAATCATGAAATTCGTAGCAGAAGTGTCCTCGTCTATCAGCAACAGCTTACTCCCGCTCTCAATCGCCTCCATCAGCCCTGCGGCCTGGGAGGTACTCCCACTGGCATCCTCCGTGGAAAAATGCGTGGTATCCTTGCCGTTGGGCAAATGATTGATAAAAGGCGAGATATCCACATTGGCAATGCTTCTGCCGTCCTCCGCACGTAGCTTCACCGCTCCCGCGTCCGTGATGACAAGCTCCCTGCCATCTCCCTTGATATGGTTGTAGACGCCATCCTGAATCGCCTGCAGTACCGTGGACTTACCGTGATAACCGCCGCCCACGAGCAGAGTGATTCCCTTGCGAATCCCCATACCGCTCACCGCCCCCCTGTGAGGCAGCTGTATCGTAACGCGCAGAGAATCCGGCGATTTAAACGCAACCGCCTCCTTCAAGGGCTTGTCCGAAACACCGCTCTGTCTGGGCAGCACCGACCCGTCCGCCAGGAAAGCGCACAACCCAAGCCCCGGAAGTTCCTTTCTGACAGCCTCCTGATCCTCGCACAGCTCTATCGCCTCCTGCAATGCCTTCTTGTCTATCCGCGCGTAATAAAGTGTCTTATGCACGCAATCCGGCAGGATACGGAACAATATTTTGGCAAGCTCCCCAGCGTTCACGGAGCGTCCGTTCGCCGGAAAACCAATCTCAAACCGCACAGTCACGCCCTTCTCATCCACCCGGCAGGCTGTCCTCTCCAGCACCTCCTGCCCGCAATGGGACACCGCCAGCAGCCCGCTTTTTCCAGATCCCTTCGCTTGGAAACTCCCCGCGCGGATTGCCGCGCCAAACAGCCTGGTCAGATGATCCTGCAAGGTAATCCTTTGTACTTTCCCTTGATAATATTCCTTAGGGAACCCCGCCTTCACCATAGGCACCTGCACGGATACGCGGGAGGGCGCCGCAAAAGGATCTCCCTGCACATGGTCAATGGAAAAAATGTAATCCCCAAAATCATAGACCCCCTTCAAATCCTTGTAGGCAGGATACCCCCTGTGGTCTATGGATTTTAACTGCCTGTCTAATTCGCTTGAACTCTTCATATATTGCTATGTTCTCCTCTTTCTATATAATTCCTATCTTTCCATTATACACAGTAGTCCCGTAAAAAACAAGAAATTATGACATGCCCCACGGCAGTCTTTACAAATCTGGGTTTTTCATATACTATAAAAATCATAGATACAATCACACGAAGGAGGATTTGGTCATGAATTATACGATTGAAGGAGAACCCATGCCGGTGCTCATTTGTAATCTGGAAGACGGAGAGATGATGATCACCGAGGGTGGCGCCATGTCATGGATGACCCCCAATATGAAAATGGAGACAACAGGCGGCGGAATCGGCAAGATGCTGGGACGCGCGTTTTCCGGTGAAAGCTTGTTTCTAAACCACTACACCGCACAGGGCGGCGCGGGAATGATTGCCTTTGCATCCAGCTTCCCTGGATCTATCCGCGCTTTCAATGTAGGCCCCGGACAGGATATCATTGCCCAGAAATCCGCATTTCTGGCATCAACTTCCCACGTACAGCTCTCCACATTTTTCCAAAAGCGTTTTGGCAGCGGTTTGTTCGGCGGAGAAGGCTTTATCATGCAGAAATTTACCGGAGAAGGACTGGTGTTCCTGGAGTTTGACGGCTATATCAAAGAATATGAGCTGGGCGCAGGCCAGCAGATGATAATCGATACCGGTTATCTGGCAGCAATGAGCGGTAGTTGCTCCATCGACATTCAGACTGTTCCCGGCGTAAAGAATATGCTGTTGGGCGGCGAGGGACTCTTCAACACAGTCCTCACAGGTCCCGGCAAAATCTGGCTCCAGAGTATGCCCGCGGCGCAATTGGCCAGCGTTATTCGCCCTTACATTCCCACAGGGAATTAATAAAGGAACATATGCATCGGCGTGCGCATAAAGACAGGAGCAGGCAGGGACATCCCCTGTCTGCTCCCTAATATTCCTTGTCTATACTCTCAACGCCATACATCTCCTTGAAGATCTCCAAATCCTCCGCACTCCGTATCAGCATCACATCCTCAAATTTCCCTGTGCGAATATCCTTAAATCCCGCCACTTGTTCTCCGTTGCAGATACTGCACTTAAGGACAGGACGCTGCGTTTCCTTATCATAGGTTTTCTTGTTATGGTTTTTCCCGACAGCTTTCTTGCGAAACATCTCGATTGTCTATTTCCTTTCTGTCAAATCCGGATTTAGGTATTGCAAAACTCTTTTTGTCTCTGACATAGTCAATCCTCTATGGAATCCCCATCTCTCCACGCAATGCTCTGACGCAGTCTCTCCGCCTCGGCATTTAAGAAGCTCGCCGCGTTTTGCGGCAGCTTGATGGGCTCTATCATATCTTTAATATAATTGCATACATAAATGATTTTGCCACAGTTCAAAAAGACCCAGTCGAATCGCCTTCCCCTGCCCGCCTGGGTCTGGCGCATAAATTCAAAAAGCTGGCCCGCGTCAATATCCGCTTCCTCCCCTGGGTGCAGGAACAGGTACAATCCATTATAACGCTTATGAAGATAATTGGTATTGAGTTTCTCCAGCTTGCGCTCGAACCGATACTTCGCTTTTGATATGTAATCCTGATGCAGATTGGAGTCCGGCAGCACCGCCCAAAACCTGCCATTGTAAAAGTGCAGCCGTTCTCCATAGCGCTCCACGGCCGACTCCGGCAGTGCCTCCCGACGGCATCCCAGATAATGCTCGATAAAGCTCTCCGTCTGTCCATCGTCAGGCAAAAGCGCCTGACTAACCTCCAATCCCAAATCCATGGTCTCGTTAATCCAGTCAGGCGACTCGCTCTTCACAAATCTCGGCTGATACTCGCTCCAAAGATATTTTAACGAGATTACCGCGTATATTTCATTTAAGAGTTTTTCATAAGCCATAGCTGCTCCTTCAGATATTCGTACCTCTGCCGCTTCTCCTCCTTGCCGAAATGCATGGCAGACTCACGCTCCTGCAACTCATTTCCCTCATAGTTCAGTGTCCTTGCCCGCTCGCCGAACTGCTCACTGGTCAGATCAAAAGTATAGCCGTCAATCACATTATAGCAGTGAACGCCGCCGTTGTCAGTGGGCATGGCATACACCTCTCCTCCGAAAATATCCTGTGCCAAAAACGCCGTGATGGAACACTGTCCCAGCGTCCTGTTCTCCTCCGACCATTCCAAGCGCATCCTAGGCGCACAGGTATCCGCACACCAGATGGACGAGAGTGCGTCATACAGATCAAGGGGAGTTTGAATATTTTTATAAATAGAATTCTTTACCTTCACATTGCCGGCTGTCTGAGCACCGTAAAAATTGTAGGGCATGGGAGAACCTCCTTGTTAAATATAATGAATAGGAAGAGCTATCAGATTGTCCCTGAGATAAAGTTTCTGTTCTATCAAACAAAGGATCACCCCCATCCCCCGTTTCTTTTCCTCTATCTTGTCCAAAATCATATTGGCAGAGGCCATGGAAGCTTTGGGATTAGCGGACAATTTGATCTCCACAGGGTATAAGACACCATTTTCCTCAATGACAAGATCAATCTCATTCTCGCCGCCTGCTCTTTTGTCCTTACCACGATAGTAGAAAACGCTGAAACGATAGTCCATTCCTTCATTGGCATAGGATTTCAAGACCTCAGACACCATAAAAGTCTCGAACATATTCCCAGCGACCGCACTGTTCTTTAATGCATCCGTCGTCAACCATCTGGTCAAATAACAGGCCAATCCCGTATCTCTGAAATAAATCTTAGGGGTACGGATTGCCCTTTTCAACGCACCTGAACTATAAGGCTGCAACAGGTATACAATTCCGGTTCGCTCCAATATGGACATCCAATTCTTGACTGTAGGCTCTGAAACCCCTACATCATTCGCAATACTTGCATAATTAAGCAGTTCGCCCGTCCTTGCTGCCGCCGCTGTCAAAAACTTCATGAATGTAATACTGTCGCTGGCAACAAGCTCATTGATGTCCCTTTCCAGATAAGTGCTCACATAGGAAGAATAGAAATCCTGCCAATCACGCTCTATGTCATAAAGTTCGGGATAAGATCCCTTGTGAATGACTTCCCATATGTCGGCATATGGTTTCAATTCTTTTTCCCTCTCTGAAATATACTTTTCCGTGGGGACAAAATGACGGTTAAAGGAAATCCCATAAATCTCCCTGAGTGAGAGTCCCCCAAGCTCTGTCACGGACACTCTCCCTGCCAATGACTCACTGACCCCGCGCATAAGTTCCAGCTTCTGGGAACCCGAGAGAATAAACAGCCCCCTCTCCTCCGTCCCGTCCACCTTAAGCTTGATATCCTCCAGAATACCGCTCTCCTTCTGAACTTCATCAATAAATAAAGGACAAGGGTGGTTCAAAAAAAATAATTTTGTATCGTCCCGTACTTGCATTCTGGTCAGCTTATCATCAAAAGACACCTTGTTATATTGTGGAAACTCATGGTTAATCAGAGTCGATTTCCCTACCTGCCTCGCCCCTGTAAGCAATAAGCATTTACTACTCTTTATTCGTTCCAACAAGACTGGTTTTATCGCCCTTTCAATATAGCCCATGACATCTCCCTCGACTAATCTAAAATCTAGTTTTATTTTAGTCGATAACAATGGATTTGTCAATCATTACACTGCTCGCTCACGCTGGCCTCCGTCGCCTTCATGGCATCCAGTGTCATTTGGAGCAGCCTGTCTAACTCCCAGCCCAGTTGCTCTGCCCCTGTCCTTATGATATCTCTGGAACATCCGGCGGCAAATTTCTTGTCCTTAAACTTCTTCTTGAGACTGCTAAGCTCCATATCCGTGCAACTCTTGGAAGGACGCATCAGTGCCGCCGCCCCCACAAGCCCCGTCAGCTCATCCGCCGCAAAAAGCACCTTCTCCATCTCATGCTCCGGCTTCACATCAGAGCAGATTCCATAGCCGTGGCTGCAGACCGCATGAACCAGCTCTGGTTCTGCGTCAATCTCTGCCAAGAGCTCTGGCGCCTTCACACAGTGCTGCTCCGGATATTGCTCAAAATCTACATCATGCAATAATCCGCACATGCCCCAAAAGTCCTCGTCTCCATACCCCAATTCCTTGGCATACCAGCGCATAACAGCCTCCACTGTATAGGCATGCTGCAGGTGGAAAGGCTCCTGGTTATACTTTTTGAGTAAAGATAATGCTGCTTCTCGCGTTACTTTTGTTTGCATTTTAATGTTCCTCATTTCTTTTTATTTTGTGATTTGTTATAGTCTCTCCGCCCACTCTGCCTCTTTGAAGCCAACCAGCACACAATCACCTTGTACCACAATCGGACGTTTTACAAGCATACCGTTTGATGCCAGGAGCTCTAACATCTCGCTCTCTGCCATCGTGGCAAGCTTTTCCTTTAACTCCATCTGACGATACAGCTGCCCGCTGGTATTGAAAAATTTCTTTAATGGCAATCCACTCACTTTATACCACTGCTCCAATTCCTCCTTTGTGGGGTTTTCTTCGGAAATATTTCTGTCCTCAAAGTCCACTTGATGCTCTGTCAGCCATTTCTTTGCTTTCTGACAAGTGGTGCATTTGGGGTATTCTATAAATAATGTGTTCATGTTTAGTGCCTCCCTTACCAATTTTCAAATATAAATCAAAAGCTACCCCTCCCATTACTATATTCTTGAACAATATTTTTAGCCTCGCACATAGCATAAAACGAGCCAGCGAGTTTCGTACTGTGTATCCGTTGAGCAGCTGTTCCCGCCAATTTCACCCTCTCCATAAATTCAAATGCAAAATAATAAGGAGCAATATTGTAGAAAATGAATATTTCTTCATCAGACGAACTCCTCCTATTGGTTATGCCTGTAACAAAATCATCATAATAAAAAATAAAGAATTCCAATGCATCTATTGTTTTCTTGCCATTACAGGTATATTTCTCAGGAAGCACAAACGTTTTATTCCTAAATATTGTAATAAGTTCCTCAAATGAATATCTGCCAAATTGTGCATTTTCCTTTGCACGCAGCTTTTCTTTCAATTCATGAATCTGTTTATTGAGCACATTATTTTCCTTAATAAGCAGACTATTATCCTTCAGCATCTGCACAGTGTCATTTTCATCCGTGTTGCGAACCCAGCCAGTTAAATTGTAATCGTTCATAAATTCATTTAACGTTGAGTGGATAGCAAGTTTTATATCTTTACAATCATCCGCCTCACGTATAATCTTAGACATAACAATGTCTTTAAATTCTTTATATTTTTCTGGCTCCTTCTGCTCGATCACATCACCTATTTTGGAGGTTACATTCATTTTATTCTTTAAAAAAGGCTCGCTTAACACAACAGCGAATATCGGAATACCCTTGGACGCCGCATATTCATATTCAATCTGTGTATAACTTTTATTGGTTTTGGGTTCAATTGTCCCATACCGACCTCCCAGAATAAGCATATAAACATCAGACTCATCAATCCACTTATAAATCGTCTTCAGCTGTGACTCGTTACCCGCCTTAAACAATTCCATCCCAGCCGGAATATGACCGGCGTCAAGAATCGCCTCAACAGCAGCTTGCCGTTCTTCAACTAAATCCGTATAGGTAGAGGAAACAAACACTTGTAGCTTTTTGTTCATATGTACCACCTCAAAAATAGATTGATATCATTATAGCATATGGAGGCAAAAAGGGGAATCATTTGTAAACTAAAAAGGGACAAAAGCATCGCTCTCGTCCCTTTATAAAATACAATAAATTTATGCAACTTGTGTGTAGAAATAGCTTTCCAATAAGAAAAAGAACATTGCATAACTAAATACGTCAAAATGCTCTAACCCAATCCTTTCAGTCTTGACTTGTGACAGATTATATATTACATTGTCATAACATGCCATAGTACTCGTTTGCACTGGAGGAAGCTTTGGGAATTCTTTTATGACATTTTCTGCCTTTTCCCGCTTACGTTCCTTTATATACTTAGAGGAAATAAAGAAAGACAAGAATCTGCAACCCGCATAAAATGCAACCATTTCATTGACATCGATAAATTTCCTTTTTACATTGGGCAATATCCTTCTTTTTTATTCTCGGGTTATTTTCCTGAATTTCATCAATAAAAGGCAATATCTCATCGTCAAATATTGCATCAAACAATTCTTTTGTCACATACTCTTCCTCACGCTTCCCCTAATTTTACTTTCCTATAATTTTCATATGCTTCTGCTATTGTTTCATCCGAATTCTGTGGTACTGTCATCCCTGCCTCATAATCATCATATGTATACTTTTGTGTCAATGATTGGTTCTCAGCCAATATCTCTGCTAATCCTTTTGGTTTTATCCCCGGCATATGTATTCCCTCCACAATTTGAACTCTTTTAGTAATTATAGTGCGCAACAGAGCCTTTGTCAACATTCTTCCAGCATTTTGCAGTGTCTTTACGACATTTTATAACGATATTAGACAAATTGATTGTCTCGTTATTTCCTATAATTTCCAAACTGCCCGCAATGATTCCTTCTTCCGGTTCAGGCACCTCACCTTTGCCCTCGGCACATACTTATCACAGTGCTGGCAATAATTCTTGTGGCACGCTTCCCTGCCCTTGCCGCACTGCCCCAGCGCAATATAATACTTGCAGGGAATCTCTCGATATTTAGCCATTCTTCTCCTCCCATTCCGCCGCGCAAGCGGCATTTTATTCAGAGGGAACTTTGGGACGCACAGCGTCACAAATTCCGAGATTGAAAATTTTAATTTTCAATCTTCCCCTCCCTTATAGTTATAAAGCGGTTTCAAAACCTTTCGCACCTCCACCGTTTCCCCCACGGCATCCAGAATCTCCTGAATCCCCCGGTAGGCAAAGGGCGCCTCGTCCAAAGTCTCCTTTCCCACCGTGGGAGAATAAATGCCCTTCATTACATCCTTGTACTCCGACACGGTGTGGAATTTCTTCACCTCGTCTCTCCTCAGAATCCGCCCCGCCCCATGGGGTGCAGAACAGTTCCAATCCTGATTTCCTCTGCCGGTTCCGAGAATGATGCCGTCACGCATATTGACAGGGATAATGACCTCCTGTCCGGAATGTGCCGCTGCCGCCCCTTTTCGGAGGATACCGCTCTCGTCCACATAATTGTGAACGCTCTCCCCTTCATCCCGCACCTTCCACTTCATATGCTTTGCCAGCTCCGTCAGCATAATGCTGCGATTCAGGCTGGCATATTCCTGCACTACCTGCAGATCATGCAGATAGTCTTGAAGCAGCTGCCCCTCAAGATAGGTCAGTTCATAGGGTATCGGTGTTCCATCAGGCATCCTGACCCCTTCCTTTTTCAACCGCTTTTGTCCTTCTTTGAGATAAAATTCCGTGACCTCTTTGCCAAGTCTTCTGCTGCCGCTATGGACAAAGGCATATACCATCCCCTGTTCGTCTCTGTCAAGCTCCAAAAAATGATTGCCGCCCCCCAGAGTACCAAGGCTTAGATCCGCCTTGTCCTGATCCACATGCTTTGCACAGGCAAGATGGTTGTAATCAAACTCCACCACCCGGTAATGGGGCTCTCTCCTCACCTTGCTGCCCGTGGGAAGCTTGGAGCGGATTACGGAATCCAGCCTTTGGAACTCCACCTTAATTTCCCCAATACAGAGATAGCTGATGCCACAGCCGATATCAATTCCGATCAAATTGGGCATAAGCTTACAGCCAATGGTCATGGTCAGACCAATCGGCCCCACTTTCCCCGGATGCACGTCCGGCATGACACGAATTTTACTATTTTGGGCAGTCTCATTGTCACAGATTGCCTGAATCTGTGCTGCCGCATAATCTTCTAACGTCTGGGAATAAACGATTGCCGACGTATAGACTCCTTTGATTTCTAACATAAAACCTCCATGAACGGAGATTCGGATTGTCTATACCTTGCCGCGAAATGAATTTAACGCTGTATACCACCCATCTGAGCAAGGACAATCCTCTTCCCCATATTTAACTCATTGTCAACAGTTCCATTTACCTGATATGTCATGATTGTCCTCCTTTCCGCCTTCTGGCAACTCAAACGATTCGAAACAGTGTCAGTATAAAATAGATCAAGATATTTGTCAATAAATATTTGCACCCTCTTATAGGGTTGTCCCCTCCTGCAGCATCCTTTCATATTCCTCCCATGAGATATACCTTCCGCCCATACTCTCCAGATGCTCCGTGTGGAATTGGCAGTCGATAAACAGGAATCGATGCTGCTCCAACAGCCTCGCAAATAGGATCAGCGCCGTCTTGGAACCATTCTCTTTCTCCGAGAACATGCTCTCCCCGAAAAAGCACTTGCCAATCAACACACCGTAAAATCCGCCTGCCAGCTCCCCGTCCTCAAACACCTCCACACTGACGGCATAGCCCGCCTTGTGCAATCGCTGATAAGCCTCCTCCATCTCGTCTGAGATCCACGTGCCCTCCACTTCCCTTTTCATCCGGCATCTGTGCATGGTATCCGCAAAATCCCTGTTTAACTGTAGATGAATATTGTGCTTCTTCATGTATTTGTTCATGGAACGGGACACATGAATCTCCTTCGGGAAAATGACGAAACGCTCCTTGGGACACCACCACAGGATCTCATCCCCAGGATTATACCAAGGAAAAATACCATGGGTATATGCCAGCAAAAGCCGTTCCACGCTCAAATCTCCCCCCACGGCAAGCAGCCCGTCCTCCCGGGCAAGCGTCGGGTTGGGAAACGAAATTCTGTTTTCATCTAATCCAAAAACCGGCATCTCATTTACCCCTCACTCCCCGCCAAATTCAAGGAAAAACGCCCCATCTGCGACAGTCAGACTGCACTGCCCGCCATTTTTCAGCTTTCCAAACAAAATCTCGTCCACCAGCAGCGGCTTGATCTCACTTTGGATGACACGCTCTATCTCCCTTGCGCCAAATTCCGCACTGATGCCTTTCTTTTTGATCAGTTTTCGAGCCGCGGCATCCGCCTCCAAAGTCACGTTTTTCTTGGCAAGCAGCCCTTGAAGTTCCCTCAGCTTCTTGTCCACGATCTGCTCCGCCATCGTCTCGTCAATGCCATGGAACACCACAATCCTATTCAGACGATTGCGGAATTCCGCCTGAAAGGTTTTTTTGACCTCCTCCATGATCACATCCGATGTCATATCCCGATCCCCGAAGCCAATGCCCCGTTTACCCAAACGGCTTGCCCCTGCGTTAGAGGTCATGATGATAATGATATTCCGAAAGTCCGCCTTCCTGCCCTGATTGTCCGTCAGCGTCGCATAGTCCATCACCTGCAGGAAAATATTATAGATATCCGAATGAGCCTTCTCAAATTCATCCAGCAAGAGGACAGCATGGGGATGTCTGCGCACTTCCTCCGTGAGCAATCCTCCCTCCTCGTAGCCCACATAGCCCGCAGGCGCGCCAATCAACTTCGCCACGGTATGTTTCTCCTCGTATTCGCTCATATCAAAACGAATCAGATGAATTCCCAATTCTTCCGCGAGGCTTCTGGCAATCTCCGTCTTACCTACTCCGGTGGGACCTACAAACAGCAGGTTTGCCAGAGGCTTCCCCTCCTCCAAAAGTCCGGCCCTTGAGAACTTCACTGCATTGACCACCTGTGCAATCGCCTCGTCCTGTCCATACACGCGATTTCTCAGACGTTCCTCCAATGTTGCAAGGGCCTCCGTCTCATCATTTTCCACTACCTGCTTGGGAATATGGCAGGTTCGAGACAAGATTTCGTCTATCAGCTCCTTGTTCACGAAGGGGATCTCCTGCCCTGACGGATGCAGGCGCAGATAGGCTCCCGCCTCGTCTATCAAGTCAATTGCCTTGTCCGGCAGATATCTCTCATTCACATATTTTGCACTCATTTCCACCGCATATTCCAGAACGCCCTCTCCATAGCGCACACCGTGGAATTGCTCATAATTGTCCTTGAGTCCTTCCAGAATCCGAACAGTCTCCGAGATGCTTGGCTCTTTCACCTCCACATTCTGAAAACGTCTGACTAGACTCTTGCTCTTCTCAAAATGCTTCTTATACTCCTCAAAAGTAGTTGCGCCGATAAAACGGACATTTCCCGCCGCCAGATAAGGCTTGAGCATATTGGAAATGTCGAAGCTTCCGCCATTGACCGCACCCGCCCCAACGATATTGTGTATCTCGTCAATATAGACAATTGCGTTCTCCTCGCCGCAGATGCCGTCCATCACCTTTTGAAACCGTTTCTCGAAGTCACCGCGGTATTGTGTTCCCGCCAGCAGACCTCCCAGATCAAGGGCAAAGATTTTCGCTCCCTCCAGCGGCGCGGGAACCTCCTCCCCCTCCAACAGACGCGCAAGCCCGTATGTGATAGCCGTTTTGCCGACTCCCGGCTCTCCGATATGCAGGGGGTTATTCTTATCCCGACGGCAGAGAATCTGCATGGTTCTCTCCAATTCCTCCTGCCTGCCAATCAAGGGATTTACCTCATCCAGCTCGTCATTCAGACAACGGACATACTTGCGCCATGAAGAAGATTTCCTGCCACCCTTAGAAGCGCCTCGCTCCTCCATGGTGTCCTCATCCGTCTCATCCTCTTCCTCCCAATCTTCTTCCCCGTCCGTCTTGCTTTCTTCCCCTTCCTCTGAAGCCTCCTCATAGACAATGGTCAGCTCCCGCAAAAGCTCCGCCTGCTCCACACCCTGCTTTTCCATATAGTAGACGGCATAACATTCATCCAGCTCATACATGGCGCGGATGATATGGGGCAGCTCCACCGCAGATCTTCCGCTGCTTCGTGCAGACCGCCATGCAAACTCAAGCACGAATCCCATCCCCAGCGAGAGTTCGGGGCCATCCGCCAATTCCACAGATTCCATATTTTCATTCAGATACTTTGTCAGACAAGAACACAACGTCTTGATATCTCCACCGCAATTCTCAAACGCTTCCACAAAATTTTCATTTTGGCAGATCACATACAAAGCCAACTCCGGCGTCGCGTACTCAAAACGTGCTCCTTGCGCCATCGCAAACATTTGATTGATGATCTCTGCCACTTCTTCTGATACGTGCATCCTATGCCTCCTCAACCGTCATTCGGAACGGGAAGCCCTCTTCCTTCGCCCTCGACATCGCGCTCTGAATCTTGGTCACTGCGATGTCATAAGGATATGTTCCCACTGCGGCCCTACCGCTCTTATGCACCATCAGCATCAACCGCTGCGCCTCCGCTTCATCCTTATGGAAAATATCTATCAGGATTCCCACCACAAAGTCCATGGTAGTGAAGTCATCATTGTGCATGATCACCCTGAAATGCTTCGGCTCCCGTATATTGATTCTTGTTTTCTCTCTGGTTTCTCCCTGTATGGACATAATTCTACCCCAACTTCGCCTCAAATTCCTTCTCCGGGATAGGTTTGGAATAATAATAGCCTTGGGCTACATATGCACCAATCTCCCGCATCAGCTGGATATCTTCTTCCGTTTCCACCCCTTCACATACAATTTGCGCCTGCAAATTGTTCGCCATGTTCACGATTCCCCGCATGATGGCAACCTGTCTGTCCCTGCTCTGTTGGTTGAGCAGGAAAGAGCGATCCAGCTTGATCACGGACGCCGGAATCTGCTCGAACACGCCCAGCGAGGAATAGCCTGCCCCAAAGTCATCAATGGACAGCCGGACGCCCTTCCCACGTAAGGTTTCCAAGGTCTGCAGCACCGTATTCTGCTGCAGCTCCTCAATGACCAATGTCTCCGTGATCTCCACCTCTATCAGTTCCTTGTCTATCTGATATCTGTCCAGAATCTCCTCAAACCTCTCCGCAAATCCAGGTTTGATAAAATGCATCCTCGAGAAATTACAGGAGACCGTGACCACTCTTTCTCCCGCATCCAAACGTCTTCTCAACATTTTGCAGACGGATTCATAGACAAAGAAATCAATCTCCGTGATCCTTCCTGTCTGCTCATAATAGGGAACAAAGAATCCCGGTGCCTTCACTGCCCCGCCCTCGGTGGGATCCAGGAATCTTACCAGCGCCTCCGCGCCTACCACCTCGCCACTGCGAATATCCACTTTGGGCTGATAATAGGTGGCAAAATCCTTCTGCACATCCACAGAGCCCAAAAGTTTCTCACGCTCGTGGCGTTCCTTGATCCTCTGCTCCACCTTCTCATCGTATACTTCAATGGCATTGTCATCGTTACTCCCGGTAAAATCAAGTGCCTGGCTTGCATAATTCAGGGCAATCTGCAGGCTTCTCACCTGCTGTGTCACAAAATAAACCCCCATCCTCACAGGCATTCGATTTTCCGTATGCTCAAAGATGTACTTTTCCACCTGATCTTTCAGGGATTCCAAGCGTTCTATCAACTTCTCTCGTTCGGTGTAACAGAGCAGCAACGCAAAACGGTCTCCCTGATTTCTGGCACAAACCTCAAGCTTGGAATCCACCGCCTGCTTCAACAGACCGGCAATCCCCTCCAAAAGCTTCTCCCCAGCACTCCATCCATAAATGATGTTATAATGGCGAAACTGGGCCACATTCAAATATACAACGGCATAATTGCTCTTGCGCTCCGACAGCAGCTTGTGCTCGCCCCAATAGATCAGATAATTCAAATTCCATATATCCATAAAGGTGTCTTTGTACATCAGCTTGCGTATCTTCTTCTCATCTTTCACAATATGCACCGCCACCAAGATCACAAAAACCATGATCCCCATCAGAATCAGATTAATCTCCTGGCTGTGGTTCTGTATAAAAGTGCGCAGGTTGACCAAAGGATAGGTATTCTCCTTCAGCATATACTCGTTGACCGCCTTAAAGTCAATGGTGGTGATTGTCTTGGTCAGGATTCCGGCGAGCAGTTCGTCCTCCTCCCGCACCGCCACGTACACCGGATACCTGCCGCTGAATACATTCTTGATCTGCAGATCCTCATATTGAATGTCTGTTCTGAACAGATGCTCCACCATGTAGCCATCGCACAGGACAGCGTCCACATTTCCCTGTTTCACCTCCTCAAGACATAGCTCCAGCGTGCCATAAACCTTGATGTCTACACCTTTCAGCTCATCTGCCGCCACCGCCTCGTCCTGTAGATGGGAAATGGTCGCCACCACGTTCATATCACTCACATTCCTGCTCTCATTCATGACAAGCACCAATGGAATCTCCGCATATTCCCGCACTGCCGTCAACTGATATGTGCTCAACGTCTGCCCTGAATCGGTACAATAGACCAATATATCAATATCGCCATTCCGCAGGGCAAACCTAGCCTCCTGCTCGTCCGAAAACTCCACATATTCCAGTCTTTGTCCCATCGTAGCGATACTGCTCTCCAACAACTCCCGGGACAGCCCCTTAAAGTCCCCGTCCTCCATATAGGAAAAAGGATAATGCCCATCCGGGTATCCAACGGTCAACACCTCCGTGTCCGCAAGATATGCTTTCTCACGGGTGGTAAGCAGCGCCGCCTTGTCAAATCTACTATAATAAAAAGTATTCATCAGCTCCGCTTCCAGCTCCGGCTGATTCATTTTCAAATCCGCGATGGCCTGATTTAACTCCCGCATCACATCATCATTGCCCGCGTAACTGATATAATAGAAGGGTCGGGGCGCAAATCTTCCAATAATGCGCTGACCCTCCCGGATCTCCGTAAAAGTATGTACCAACGCATCCACCCTGCCCTCGGAAAGCGCCCGCTGCAGTCGTTCCGTGGAATCGTATTCTGTAATCTTGGGATGATCGATGCCATTATCCGCAAGATACTGCAGAAATTCTTCCTTCCGAACATAGCCCCTGACCATGCCAAAAGTGATCTCCTGCATTGCCACAAAATCCTCATATGCGATAGTGCTGTCCGCATTCGTGGCAATCACCCCAAATGTATAGCCGCTGGCGAGATCCGCGTATTGATATGTTTCCGCTCTCTCTGTGGAATACTGTGCAGAACCCACAAGATCCACCCTTTTCCCCCGCAAGAGCTGCAGGGCATGTTCCCAGTCGTCACACTGCACATACTCGATCTCCCAGTCCGTATACCGGCAGATCTCATCCAGATATGCCACATCCATACCACTCAGACTACCGTCGGACAAGGTAATGTGGTATCCGTCCATGGGAAAAAAGGCAACCTTCACCAGCCTCTTGTCAGCCGCGCAAACATCGCCCTCCCAAACTGTCAGAAGCAGACACAGCATTCCAAACCCCAGCAGCATCCGCCCCGTCATCCTTCGCATTTTCTTGATACCGGTCACTAATAGATTGATAATATCACTCCCTTTACACCTTGCAATCAGGAACAATTTTCTACCCCTCTATCATACACTGATTTTAAAAATCCGTCCACTGATATTTTCATATATTGTTCTTTAAATCTCTTGGAAAAAACGCAATATAACGCAAGACAACCGCAAAAGAGCATTTTAGTATATCGGATTGTCATGCCGATTTCAGTGGAATAGGGAGAAAGAAGCTGACTTCCCAATAAATTTGCAATCATATGTACCAATGCTCCTGCCAAAATACTTCTTTTCGTTTTCACATAGACATACGAGACAGCAAAGTTGAGAAGCATAACACTTGGTATGTACATAATCGCATCAAACAAAGAATTTTGAAGCAAATCGTACTGTGCCTGTCCCGGTGTAAAATACCACGCCAAATGCCAAATTCCCCAAATAAAACCCAAAATCAAAGTAGCCTTTGTAAACCCGTATCTGACAAACAATCTATCCAGCGCATACCCCCTCCACCCGAATTCTTCATTTAAGGGACCGGAAATCACGGAAAAGAACAATACCAAAAACAGGTTTAGCGGATTTTGTACTATCGCGTGGATATAATTCATTTCCGGCATTTCATAACCTAATAAATATACCCCTATCCAAATCCCTATCAGCGAAATTAAAGTGAAGAATAAAACTGTGATAACAAGCCATTTCATCCCCATATACCGAAAACTGAAGCAGCGCATAAAATAATCTTTCCGCTGTTCTTTCGAATATGTAAAAAATACGATAAACAATGCGGTAACAGACGGTGCGCCAC
>CAMWLG010000036.1 GCA_947175035.1 uncultured Lachnospiraceae bacterium
ATGCAGGAGATCCAGCCGCTCTGGGAAGCTCCCGTGATGCAAGAGGAGACAGAAGACGCAGCACAGAAGCCGATGACTGCAAGAGAGGCTTTGGAGGCCATCTTTGGGGATGTGCCGTCGGAGTCCTCAGAGCCGGCAGAAACCACAGAGTCAACTGCTGAAGAGGTATCCGCAACAGAACCGCAGCCACAGCCGGATTTACAGAGTGATGAGGATGTGGATGCGGCGTTTGAGCGTCTGTTGATGGGTATGCCGAAGGAATAAAAGTACAAAGCTTAACATAGTTTTTTCCTGTCCAGCGCAGCGGCCACGAATCCCTTGAACAGCGGATGTGGCCTGTTGGGGCGGGATTTCAGTTCTGGGTGCCCCTGGGTCGCTACATAAAAAGGGTGTTCGGTAAGTTCACACATCTCCACAATGCGCCCGTCGGGTGAGGTGCCGGAGAGACGCATGCCGTTTGCTGTAAGCACAGCGCGATAGTCATTGTTTACCTCATAACGGTGGCGATGTCTCTCATAGATGGTCTTCTCGCCGTAGAGCTCATAGGCCAGAGAACTCTCGTCAAGCACACAGGGGTATGCACCCAGCCGCAATGTTCCGCCGATATCCTCCACGCCGTTTTGATCCGGCATCAGGGCGATCACGGGATGGGTGGTGGCGGGATCAAGTTCAATGCTGTGTGCGTCATGATAGCCCAACACGTTGCGGGCGTATTCTACAATGGTAAGCTGCATGCCCAGACACAGTCCCAGAAAAGGGATGTTATGGGTGCGCGCATATTGGATAGCGTAAATCTTGCCATCAATGCCCCGTGAACCGAAACCGCCGGGCACCAGAATACCGTGGCAGTCATTTAGGAGGGAATCCACGTTCTCCTGTGTCACGGTTTCAGAATCTATCCATTTGATATGTACGGTGGTGTGATTGGTGATACCACCGTGTTTTAATGCCTCCACCACGCTGATATAGGCGTCATGGAGCGCGACATATTTTCCGACTAATGCAATCTGTACCTCATTCGTGGGGTGTTTCAGGTCATCCACCATTTTTTCCCAATCAGACAGATCCGGCTGCGGACAATCCAACCGCAGACATTCACAGGCGGCCTGTGCCAGCTGCTCCTTTTCCATGGCGAGGGGTGCCTCATAAAGGTATTCCACGTCCAGGTTTTGTAGTACATGCTTGCTGGGAACATTGCAAAACAGGGCGATTTTATCCCTGATCCCCTGATCTATGGGATGCTCGCTGCGGCACACGATAATATCCGGCTGCAGTCCCATCCCTTGCAAATCTTTCACGCTGGCTTGTGTGGGCTTGGTTTTCAGTTCCTCAGAGGCATGGAGATAAGGAATCAGCGTCACATGAATCAAAATAGCGTTCTCCTGTCCTACCTCATGCTGGAACTGGCGGATGGATTCTAGGAAGGGCTGGCTCTCGATATCGCCCACGGTGCCGCCCACCTCTATAATGGCAATCCGCATATCCGAATCAGTGAAGTTGCGATAAAAACGGCTCTTGATTTCGTTGGTGATATGAGGAATCACCTGCACGGTGCCTCCGCCATAGTCTCCCCGCCGCTCCTTTTGGAGCACTGACCAGTACACCTTGCCCGTGGTTACGTTGGAATTTTTGTCAAGACTCTCGTCAATAAATCTCTCATAATGCCCTAAGTCCAAATCCGTCTCTGCACCGTCATCCGTGACAAAAACCTCGCCGTGCTGTATGGGATTCATGGTGCCTGGGTCGATATTGATGTAGGGGTCAAATTTCTGCATGGTGACTTTGAAGCCCCTTGCTTTCAAGAGCCGTCCCAAAGATGCAGCCGTGATGCCTTTCCCGAGTCCGGACACCACGCCTCCCGTTACAAATACATATTTTACCATAGTTAGCCTCCATGCTGCGACTGTTCTTTAGGAGCAGCTAATGGCTCACGTTTTGGCGCAGCACAAAACGTGTTGGTTGTAAAAACGAAGTTTTTCAACCTTTCCTCCTTCAACCCTGAGGGGGCTTGTATCACATTAAGTGTTACACGATAAAAAGAGCGAAAGTGTCCCGTGAGGGAGCGCCTTCGCTCTACTCATCTATCTTACCATAGATTGGTAAAAAGTCAAATAAAAATATATTATCAAATCACTGGAAAATGCTGAACTTTTAGTGCGTGTGTGCTACAATAAAGTGCATGAAACACACTTTTTTCTAAAAAACCTTGCACTTGTAGGAGAATTCATATGAGGAATATAGAAAAAGAAATCAGAGATAAATTGAATGAGATAGAAGAAAAAGAAGGCGTTCGGATACTCCATGCGGTTGAGTCCGGAAGCAGGGCATGGGGATTTGCGTCTCCTGATAGTGATTACGATGTAAGGTTTGTGTATGTAAGACCGGAAAAGGATTATCTTCGTATTGACGAGCCAAGGGACGTGATTGAGTGGCAGTTGGATGAGGTGCTTGATATCAATGGCTGGGATTTGAAGAAGGCTCTCCGCCAATTTGCAAAGGGCAATGCCACACTTTTTGAGTGGAGCGGCTCTCCGATTGTTTATCACACAACAAAGGAATGGGAGAAGATACGGGATGTTTCGAAGCAGTACTTTTCTGAGAAAGCTGCTGTTTACCACTATTACGGAACAGCAAACAGTACGCTTCAAGGATATTTGCTCGGTGGGACAGTCCGGTATAAGAAATACTTTTATGCCCTTCGTCCTTTGCTTGCGGCGCAGTACATTGAAGAACGTCATGAGGCACCACCGGTTTTGTTTGATGATCTTCTGAAACTGGATATGCCGCAGGAACTTAGAGCGGCTATAGATGAACTGCTGGAGATCAAAAAGAAAACGACGGAAGGGGAAGCAAACCCTCATATGCCGATCATCAAATCCTTTATTGAGATGGAAACCGCAAGACAAAAGGAGATAGCGGATAATCTGCCAGATGATCATAACAAGGACTGGGATGCGTTAAATGAGATTTTCAGAGAAGTGATTTCCACAAAAAAGGAGCGTTAATGAAAAGAATTGTTGAAATAATGATAAGCATCATTTTAGTGTGTTCTTTGGCCGGATGCGCACCAAATTTAACTACAGAAAAAATTAGTGATTTAAATGATGGATATGTGTGCGAGTATAGATATGGAAAAAATGCCAAATATTCCACAGAACTGGTAGATATAGATTTTGAATTTGATGAGCAAATGTTTGTAAATCTTTATAATGAAAAAGCACAGTATAATCCAGTGTATTTACGAAACCATATAGACCAATGTGATTTGAAATTGGCGAGTGGAAGCGAAGAAGTGAGTAAAATGTTAGATACGGAAATAAGTATCAGAGCAGCTTATGAAGATACCTATGAAGAGGTAGTAGTATATGAATATAATGATGATTTATATTTCTTTGTCTTAAATATGGGCGGAAGAACAGAAAAAGATAAAGAGGGATGGTATTTTATGAGAGTTTCGGATACTCTTCAAACATATTGGAAACAATTAACCAGCCAAATATATCAATAAAATGGATTTTGTGTATATATACAATGAACGATTTATAGGAGAAAATACATGATTGAATTTTTTGAAACATTAGAATTGATTATTGATTCCGAAGACCGGAGTTTTAACCGAGAGGCGTTTGCAAAAGATCTGGGTGTGGGATGCGATAGTGTTGGCTGGATGCGCCTTGATCTTAAAAAAGACATGGATAAGTTAAAGCAGATTAGTGAACTGGCCAAAAAGGAAGGTTTGAAATTGAGAGGTGTATATGAAAAAAAGGCTGTGGATTCCCTAGAAAAATGGCACCGTTTTTCTCCAAAAAATGAGTTTGCCATGAGCGACATTTCTACGCAAAAATTTGGAGACTATTATTATCACAAGATCAAAGCTTATAAAGCCCCGAAGGGATGTAATATAATGGGGGAGTATGTGTCACAGACCTTTGTGGATAAATACAAAGAGTTAAATCTTACTGGCCTGGATTTCATATGGATACCGGACAATGGAAAGTATCAGGCCGCTTCATTTTACAATCCCATCTTTTTGGAAAGGGCTGAAAAATGCATCTATCCTGGTCAGATGTGTTATCTGAGGAAAGAGACTTATGATCTGTTGACTTTTGCACCAACAGCAGAAAAATATGATTTTGCCAAAGTAAATGAGTATTACAGACAGGCGGATTTTCCACAGGGCAGACTATGTGAGATAGAAACATACATGGATCATATGAATGTGGTATTACCTTTAGCGGTGGAATATGATTCTATGCCTGACACGGATTTCGCATATTGCATTTTACAGGGTTATATTCCCATTTCCCTGGTCAGAGATGAGGCATTGCAAAAAATGATTAATGCCGGCGTAGTCTCAAAGGATGATTTTGAGCCTGTTATATGTACGGATTCAAAAGAACAGAGTCTTTTAATACAGAAATGTGATGAATGCAAAGATATGGATATCATGCTGCAGAACAAAGCGCATTTTGAAAAGCTGCGCCTGGCATCAGCTGCAAAAGAAAGACCGGAATTTGTACCATCTGAAAAGGAAGTATTGGCTCTATTAAAGAAATATAAAAAGAAGTATCCAGACTACCTGGATAAGCCAATCCCCAAGGCACTGGCAGAGGTGGTTGAGCACTCATTGTACCGCCCTCTATTACCGTACTATAGGATCGGATGCAGCGGGCGTCTGGATGAGTATACATATGAGTACTATTTTTATGAGACAGCAATACAGAAAAACGAACTTTATCACAGGAAACTTGCTGAGAATAACAAACACAGTAATCTGTTAGATGAGGCTGTAGTGTTTGGGATAAGTGGTGACGGTAATTATTTGCTGCTTCATGGAGATCAGGTTTATGAGATATCCTGTTATGATTATACGATTGTAAAGCATTGGGACTATATATACCTGTTCTTTTACGAGAAGGTAGCAGGATAAATGGTTCTCTTAAGGGGCGGGAACTGGATTTTCCAGTTCCGCCCCTTATCATTTATTTTCGGATCACCGTCCCGTTGTCAATATAAGCAGCCTCCCGAATCCGCTTCAGCACTTCCTCGTTGTCAAGAAAATCGTGCATAAACGGAAGTTTGAAAAATCTCATGGGGCGCACTTGGGTAGGCGAAGCAACAGACCAAAGTCTTGCTGTTGCCATGCGCTCCATTGTCTGAATGGCTTTCTCTTTTTCACCGAGATAGAGATATCGGACAATCGCATTCTCATAAACTAATTCTGAAAGTCGTTCGTTTGAAATCTGCTCATAGACCTTGACAGCCTCCTTCGCAAATCCGGATCTGCAACAAGCGTGGAAAAGTTTTGTTTGACCGTCCACAGAATTAAAATCTATCTTTTTGACCGTTGTTTTGAGCTCTTGGCACAGTTCTTCTGTAGATTTTCCATTTGCCGGGTCATGGTAGTGCATTTCCTCTCCATCAGAAAAAGGCAGCGCACTCTTCTGCAAATAGGATTTCATGATTTCGCAGTAATTGCTTCGTGATTGTCCGCCGCCCACGGAACGGATTCGCTCCTGCTCTTGGGTAAAGGCTTCTATAATCTGCGTTTCCCGCTGGAGTTTGATGGCCGCAAAGCTCATGGCCGCCATATGTTCGTCTCCCACATTGGAAAATTGCCACTCATCAAAAAAGGGCAGAATATCAAGGTCATATTTCAGCGAATTCTCATAATCCATATTGTAATAAGCAACTTCTGCTTTCACCGCTGTGATTTGATGGGGATATTTGGAGAATGACTCCAATGTCTCTAACATCTCATCGTGGCCATCCGTGATTGCGTAGCATACTTCTCGGAATTTTTTCGGCAATTTTACGACGTCCATTTTTTTCTCTCCTTTTTTAGCGTATCAGTATTATCTATTCCCATCAAATTAATCAGGGATCTCATCTCCCTGTGACATACTATATACTCGTAACCAATAGGCATCATCTTCCGCATATTCATTGACAGCCTCCTCGATCAGCTTATAATCAAGCTCCTTTACAATGATATTGGGAACCCCAGCTGGCAAATATCTTTCCCCCACACGATTGTAGATCCAATCCATTGTTGCAACCGTAACACAATAACTTTTCCCATTTTCAAGCATTACAAAAACATCAATATTATCGTTCTTTTTATCACATCCATTCTCTATCGGAGTCGGATATTCAATTGACAATACTTTCATGATATTTTACCTCTCTTTCTAACCTAAAGGTCGATTCTGATCAATGTTTATAAATCAATGTTCAATCCCAAAATCCGCAAGAAACGACTAATAAGGTATTGTGTTTTATTGCCCAATAAGTAGCATCACCTGCATAATAGCCTCCAAGCTCAATTACTTTTGCATTTTCAAACGAATCCAGATATTGTTTTTGATAAGAAAAAGGAAGAACGTCATTTTCAACTGCAAAAGATTTAATTTCATTTGCAAGATGAGTCCAGTCTCTTCTCCTCAGCCGTAACTCCGCAAATGTTGCGTATTGTTCATACCAATACAACATGTATTCAGCTTTTAAACGCTGTCTCCTTTCCTCTCTTGATACGTCCCAATATCCGGGCTCCCATTCCTCATAATGCGCCATACTGGAAAAGACTACTCGTACATACACATCTGCCATATGGTGCAGTATGTCATAATCTTGAGGAAACTTGTAAACCTCCAGTAGCATATTGAGCGGATAATGGTGACGCCATTCCTCATATTGTTCTTCTACATCTAACCACTCCAGTTTTTCCGCAATGTACAAAAAATAATCGTAATCCAGCATTATTCTTTTCAACTGTTCAAGAGACTGTTCCATCTGATTCTCAACCCTCTCTTTCATTTAATACTTATATACAATTCCGTAAAAAATACGAATCCACACTTCATTTGTCGGAAGGCTTCTTTTCTACCCATACGGTCAAGATATAGTTAACAACATTAGAAATAATCTGTCTTACTGATGGAACATTGAAGACATACCTTTTTAAAATTATTATAAAAGTCTTCTACAAAATGTTCGATTTCCAATTTATCTACAATAAATCTGAATCCAACATTATACCCTTCAATTTTACCCTCAGGATATTCAGCAAGAATAAACCACACAACCACTTCAAAGCATTGATCCACATGAAGATACTCCACCGAAATCTCAAATATACTTTCATAACTATAATGTCTAAACAACTGATCCTCTTCATGGGCCATACTATCTAGCAAATTTTTTATTCCATTATAAATTTTTTCTACTTCATAGACCGTCATATAGGCTTTCATTTTTTCAGTAATAGCAATCGTCTTTTCCGGGGTTGATACATTCATGACAAAAGGCACCCACTTTTCCCAGTTACTCCTTGCAGTATCAAAATCACTTGGCAAATTATTTAAAAATTCAAATCCTAATTTTAAATTAGCGTCTCTATTTGTTAAATAAAACATCTTATCCTCTCTAACATATTAAACAATCAACATTTCCTTTGCCCTATTTATAGCATCAACAAATTCGTCATCATCAAAAGCAGCCGGGTTCATTGAAGGATTGACATGTCGTACTTCGCTATTTTCTGTTACAATTGCTATCAGGTTGTTTTTAAACCATTCACAGTTCCACACACCTTTTTCATGATAATAAAGCTGTCATACAAGTTGCAGGGTCAAACAAACAGACTCCTGTTCTTCATTATACTGCTTGAGAAGGATATTTACCAGCATTCTAATAAATGTGATAAACTTTCTGTTGCATTTGAATTTTTCGATGGAGGATTGATTTTATCACATTCCTATGATATACTTAACACTGTTAAGATTAGGAGGTTGGCAATGAAACTGAAATATCATCATGGAGATTTGAAAGTCGAGTTGATTCAGACAGGATTGAAAATGATACAAGAAAACGGAATTGAAAAATTGTCATTAAGGAAGTTGTCGGCTATATGCAATGTTAGCGAAGCTGCCCCATATAGTCATTTCAAAAACAAAGATGAATTATTGGCTGCAATGCAAGAATATGTTACACAGCAGTTACAACATCATTTAGAAAGTGCATATGAAAATACAGAAAACAAGCATTCTCCCGATGCCATTTTAAATATGGGTAAGGCATATGTTTTGTTTTTTCTGCAATATCCCGAATACTACACATTTCTATTTACACAGCCATGTGTAAAAATAGATTTATCCATGAAGCCATGCAAAGATAGTTTTTCTCCATTTCAATACTTCAAAGAAAAAGCTTATTTTGTGTATGGCAAAGAGGGACTGAATGATGAAAAAATAAAATATGGTATCATTGCTATGTGGGCTAAAGTTCATGGGCTTGCGGCAATCACTTCAATGAAATATGTAGAAAAAGATTTCGAATGGGAAAATGTTTTAGAGAAAATATTGGTAGAGTGACAAACAGAAATTGACAGAGGTATATCATATGAACGCAAACAGAATTTTACTTATTGTGCTTGTGCTGTTGATTATTATAACATGGATTTTACCGCCGTTTACAACAAGAATTAAGTACAATAAAGGTGGAATAGGGGAAAAAGTTTTCTTGGAGATTGGTGGTGTTCAACAGGGAATGATCATCAAGGGAAACGATATGCAAACCCCTGTACTGCTCTTTTTGTCGGGTGGACCGGGAATCCCCGAGTATTTTTTAGCTTATCAATATCCCACCTTTTTAGAAGATGAATTTATTGTTTGCTTTTGGGACTGGCGCGGCACAGGGTTATCTTATTCAAAATCTGTTACGCCGGAAAGTATGAACCGAGAACAGTTTATTGCGGACACATTTGAAGTGACAGAATATCTATGCAAGCGATTTTCAACAGATAAAATTTATCTTGCCGCCCATTCGTTTGGTACATCAATCGGGATACAGGCGGTTGCAGAACGTCCCGAACTGTATTATGGCTATATAGCAGTAAGTCAAATAGCTGACCAACCGCGTTCAGAACAGCTTGCATATGAGTATATGTTATCACTATGCGAGAAAGAGGATAACCGCGCACTTTTAGGACAATTAGCAGATAACCCTTACGGTACGGAAAGCTATTTTAGTTCTGGGGTAAGGGATAAGGCAATGCACACACTTGGAGTTGGTACAACAAGGAACATGAAATCAGTTATCACAGGTATCTTTTTTCCGTCGCTTCGTATGACAGATTATTCGCTAAAAGAAAGAATTAACATATGGCGCGGAAAATCGTTTGTAAATCAAACCATGCAGGACACTTTTTCATTTAATGCGTTTGAAACTGTAAAAAGCGTAAACGTACCAGTTTACTTTTTGGCTGGAAAATACGATTATACTTGTTGTTATGATCTGCAAAAAGAATACTTCGAGTTTTTAGATGCTCCTGAAAAGTACTTTTATACTTTTGAAAACTCTGCACATAGTCCACTTTTTGAAGAACCGGAAAAAGCAGAGGAAATAATAAAGTTTATTAAAAGCGGAACTTAGTGCGACAGCTCCATTCAAGGGTTGTGGAGTTTTCTCCGGAACCCTTTTCTTCGAAAATCCCAAAAAAATATAATTTATTTTGTCCTTTTGGATTTTTTTCCCTACTTTATAGGTATAAGAAAATTTTTTTGACTAAGGAGGTAGCGATATGGATGACGCAGAGATTGTTGATCTGTATTTTGAGCGTTCAGAGGCGGCAATCGTGGAGACAGACAGGAAATATAATGCGTTTCTGAATCAGGTGGCATATCATATTTTGCGAAGTTTCCGGGACACGGAGGAGATTGTCAACGATACCTATATGAGGGCGTGGAAAGCAATTCCTCCCACAAAACCGAACAATCTGAAACACTTTTTATCCCGTATTACGAGAAATTTATCTTTTGACAGATTAGATTATTTGAATGCGGGCAAAAGGCATGCATTATTCGTGGAAATGGAAGAGTGTATTCCGGATTATCAAAATGATATAGAGACATTATGGGAGACAAGGGAAATTGGCAGGGTGCTAAATTGTTTTCTGAAAACTCTTGATGAGAGAAACTGTGCTATCTTTTTGGCAAGATATTTTTATTCCTATTCGATTAAAGAGTTAGCTGATCAATATGCACTTTCTGTCCGTCAAATAAAATATATTCTTTCTAAAACGAGGAATGCTCTGCGGAACTATTTTGAAGAGGAGGGTGTGGTCATATGACGGATGACAGGAGATATGCCCGATTGAATAAAGCGTTTTTCTATGTGGAGGATGCATTACTGGATCTTGTAGAACAGCAAAAGCGTGTGCAAAAACGGAAAAAACTGAAGAGGGCTTTACTAAGTACCGTGGCTGCATGCATCTGCCTGTTTTTGGTGCTGCCAGTGGCAGCAATGACGTATAATTGGTTTGGACTGCGTGATCTCCTTATGCCCAGAGAGATCATTGAACCTACACAGATTTCATTAGCGGAGTATCAGGAATATCCAGAAATACAAGCACTCAAGGAGTGGAAAGAATTTCTGGCCGGTTATGACGTCGATAAGGAAATACAAGCCAAAGCTGAAAACAGCGAACTGCCTGCCATAGATCGGGATGACTGGCTTTTGTATGGTGTATACTCTCTTGAAATGGGTGAAAAGCTGGATGAAATTACAGACAAGTATCACTTAAGTCTGCATACGGAACAAAAATCAATTGATCTAGCAACCTTGGAAACGATGACAAACGGGAAGATCATGAGTGGGGTCAGCGCAGAAACCGCTTTGGTATATGAAGATGGAGCTTTCCGATTTAATGGCAGTACAGAACTGGCGGGATACGAAGCAGTGGAATTCCAATTTGGATATACCGTAAAAGGAGTATTTGCGCAGGATATGCCAGCTTATGGAGATATGGCAGACTATACACAATTGCAGTATCTCTCGGCCAGCGGAGAATCTGTATTGCTTGTAACAGATTCTAAAGAAGACATGATTATTGCGGATTTGGGCGGATGTCTTGTCACCATAGTGGTACCTGCTATAGATGGTGAAAATATAACGGCAGCAGCGCTGCAGGAACTGGCGGACAAGATAGATTTCAATGTGTTAAAGGCTGTATATGCGAGACAGAATCAAAAACTTTATCTCGCAGACTATGATATTGTGACGTTGTCGGGATATCAGTCAAGTCCGGAGGCGCAAGCTCTTGCAGAGTGGACAGCTTTTTTGACAGAATATGATATAGAGTCCGCCACAGAGAACGAGGTGTTTATCGCCGAGGGGCGGGATGACTGGTCTTTGTATCCGGTCTATAATTATGAAATGGGACAGAAGCTGGATGAAATAGCAGACAAGTATCAATTGAAACTATATTCCGAGATGAATGTGATCAGCCCGGAAGAGATGGAATACCGTGTAGGCGGGGACTTCATGAAAGACTGTATCAAATATTGGGGTTATATTTATGGGGATGGCAGTTTTCATTTCAGCGGTGACGCAGAACTGGCCGGGTGCGGAATCACTTCTTTTCAGTTCGGAAGGTCTGTAAAAGGCACTTTCGGAGATGTGATTTTAAACATTGGACAGGTGGAAGAATATAAGCAATGGCAATACCTGTCAGCCTGCGGAGAACCAGTATTGCTTGCATTAGGTCCCTCCAAGGCATTGATTTTTGCAGATCTTGAGGAGTGTTTCATTTCGGTGAATATTTTGTCCGGGAGTGAAGAGGGAATGACGACAGAGGATTTGCAGGAATTGGCTGATAAAATTGATTTCGGGATATTAGGTGATGTGAAAATCCCGGATATGAGAGGGGATTCTGAAGTTCCACAGGATACAGAATCAGAGATTCCGAATGATCAAGTGTCCCAAAGTGTTCCGGAAATGGGGGTGCTTCAACTGGGGAATATGGGGAATTTGGGGCTGGGATTCATGGTCTGCATTTTTCCGGATCAAGTGGATGAAGATTATCAACTCTATTTTTGGGGCACAGAAAGTGACTCGGAAGATATGCATAAATCTTTTTCAGAAATAGAATTTGATTTGGGAGCGGTGGATTATATTTTCCCGGATGTGAGAGAGGGCAATGCATCCATAGGACGCTTTTTGGATATTTATTTTTGGGATACAACGGAAGTGCCAGGGGCGGATAAACAAGATTTTATCATCATTGCCAGGTATGATGTGGAAGGAAAGATCAATTATGATACGCGGGCATATACGGTGAGTGGAAATGGATATTGCGTGGATGAAGAACTAACGCGGGAACTAAACGAGAAATACAGTGATGCAGAGGAATATCCGGTTACGGAGTTATTTGTGATGCCCCATGATTGATGGAACGGTTAATGTAGTATTATGACAATTAGAGAAAAGGAGAGGATTAGGATCATGAGAAAAAAGTATATAGCAATCATAATGTTATTGTGCGCTGCATTTTTTGCAGGCTGTCAGGAAAATGTAAATAGCGGACTCGCAGAATCCCCAGAACCTATTTTGGAAAGTACACCAGAGGATACGTCCGCTCTTGAGATTAATGATGTTCCAGTACCGCAGGATATACCAAAAGACGAGGTTTCTTTGACACAAGAGCTGGAGGAATTGATGACAATCTTTGGTCAGGCTTATTTTAAAGGGGATGTTGACACTATAGAAGAACTTCTAATAGATGATTATGAATGGGAAATCGAGGTGTATGAATCTCCTGATCAGGTGGATGAAATAGAAATTATGCAGATCAAGGGATTACAACAGATTGATGAGAACCAACTTTTAGACAAGTATGAATTATCTATAGAATTTTGGATTCCCAATGAAGACTCTTTGACATATCTGTCTGTCACATGGAAAAATGTTGAAGGGGCTTGGAAAGTAAGCGGATATGGACTGGAAAAATAAGCGGCCACGCTTATTGATTGTGCGCAACTTCTTTTGCTGTAAAAAAGCAGAAAAACATAGTGTATTTTCGATGCCTTTCTGATATAATATTAATATTAGGCATAATTCCGACTATAATGGTTAAATAAAGGAAAATGAAAAGATGACTCGGGACGAAGTGTTTAGGATTGTTAATATTTTTAAAAACGACGGAGTGGATAGTGTGACGGGCAAAAGGATAAGTGAGCGCGCTGTATGGGAACTTTTGGAGTCCATAGACAAACTAATGGGATATGATGAGGCAAGCGAAGTTATTTTTGCCCCGGAAGACTTTGGTTTAAATAAAGAAGCTACCGTTGAAGAAATTGTTAATTATATATGGGATAATGCGAAAATAGGGTGAGTAATATTGAAAACTAACGATTACAAGAAAGCGGTATAAGAGGTATAGAAAAATGAAGCAGCTAAAGAATGAAAAAGCTAAAGTATTGTCGCAGGCAATCGCTCCGATTATCGAAAATTGGTCTGATGCACCATTATTAAAATTCTATAATTCTTTAATGGAAGAAATTTATTCTAACAATATAGTGACAGAAGCATATATGGTGCAAAATATGATGGTTCAAATCATAGGAGAAGAATATGATTGTGAGTTTCAAGAGGTAGAAGAAACGGTTGCTTCTTATAAAAAATATTTTTCGTTTCAAAGCATGGCGATAGTGCAATGTGCCTTTGAACAAGAGCAGGAATATGGTGAACCGGCAAATTCAATTTTTGCACAGTTGAATGAAGACTTGGATTCTCTATATATTGAGAAACACAAAAACAGTGTAAAAGAAGGGCATATGGTAGATTTTTTATTACAAAGTCCATTAACCGATATGGGAGGAATCTTGTTGGACAGCCCGATATCTCCCATAGGGGACTTCAAAGAAGAAGTGATGCAGAGATATAAGAGTGTATTGGAAACTCAATTAAAAAGTATAGTTTCGGTTTAGTTTCCCTGAAACTCCCACAATTCTATTTTGTCAAGGTCAATATCGTAATCCTTTTCGGCAAAGCCCTGTATTTCCTCCTGCCAGTACTGGATATGCATCTTGTTTTCCAGAGGCAGATACTCTGTTATCACGGAACCAATCCCAGTACTTACAAAGTCCTCATCAAGCAAGTCACTTCCATATCCCCGCCAGATTTTTTCACCGTCATAATGGTAGATGAACACATCTTCTGCACCGTCCGCCATCCACTGCACATTACAGATCAGCTCGTCAATCCCATCACCGTCCACATCCACCTGATAGGTGTCGCCGTCCATGGATCCCCAGCAGTAGGCAAGAAGTACCGGTTCTTCTTCCATGGCATAATAATCCTTCTTATAATAATGGTAACTCGTCCCCTGGAAACACCGGATAAATACGCGGAAACCGTTATGTCCCAAAACATCTTGAAAAGATTCCGCCGTAAAATTTCCTGGCTGCTGGTCGCCTATAATCTCGTAAGTATTTACCAGCCATTCCTCTCCATCACGGTACAGCCACAGATCTAAAGTCTTCTCTTTGGCACCGTCCTGAAACGCAATTTTATAATCCTCCACCAACATGGTCATATAGGTCTTCCGCTCTGTCGCTTCGCTTTCTGTCTCTTCCTGCTTGCTTTCTTCCATGCTATTCCCTATAGATTCCATTACCACATATGGAGAGTCATTATTTCTCAACAAGAACGAATCTGTTATCCTGCCACATCCGGAGAACAAGAAAGCGCAGAAAAACAGCACCGTGAATAAGACAGGTTTATTTATAATATTCCGTTTTGATACTTGGAATTTATTATCTTTCTTATTGTGCACTCTTCCTGCCTTTCTATCATCTGCTATATCTTTTTCCCCTACCTATGAAACAGCTTCTGCCCCTGATACTCCGGCTCACAAGTCAGATTCACCCCCAGCTTCCGTAGCACATTCTTGTCCACTTGGGACAGAATCACGCTGGAATGCACCTCGGAGCCTTTGAGGTTTTGCAGTTGTTCCATGGCGCGCTTGGCTTTTTCGTCCGTCACGGCGCAGATGGACAGCGCAATCAATACTTCGTCCGTGTGGAGACGGGGATTCTTGTTGCGAAGGTGTGATACCTTAAGATTCTGGATGGGTTCTATAATAGTGGGGGAGATCAACTGTACATCGTCTTCAATCCCTGCCAGTAATTTCAAAGCATTTAAGAGCATGGCGGAAGACGCCCCCAGAAGCTCGCTGGTCTTGCCTGTGACAATCCGCCCGTCGGGAAGTTCTATGGCGGCGGCGGGCTCACCAGTGGCAGCAGCCCGGATTTTGGCAGAACTTATGACAGGCCTGTCGTCTGTGGTAATTTCCGCCTGCTTCATTAACAATTCAATTTTCAGGATTTGATCATCATCGGCGCTTCCCTGACGTTTCTGGCAAAGGGTATTATAATACCGGCGGATAATTTCCTGTTTGGCGGCAGTCTGAACCGCGTCATCGTCCACGATTCCGTAACCAGCCATGTTGACACCCATGTCAGTAGGGGATTTGTAGGGGCACTCGCCCATGATTTTCTCAAACATGGCGCGCAGCACGGGGAACACTTCCACATCCCGGTTGTAATTGATGGTGGTCTCGTTATAGGCTTCCAAATGAAAAGGGTCGATCATGTTTACATCATTCAAATCCGCCGTGGCAGCCTCGTATGCCAGATTCACCGGGTGCTTCAAAGGGATATTCCAGATGGGAAAAGTCTCGTATTTGGCATAGCCCGCGCTGATTCCTCTCTTGTATTCATGGTAGAGCTGGGAGAGGCAGGTCGCCATCTTGCCGCTGCCGGGTCCGGGGGCGGTGATGACCACCAGGGAGCGGGTCGTTTCAATATAATCATTTTTGCCGTAGCCTTCGTCGCTGACGATCAGGGGGATGTTGTAAGGGTAGCCCTCGATGGGATAGTGGCGGTATACCTTCATTCCAAGAGATTCCAGCTTTTTCTGGTAGGCGATGGCGCTGGGTTGTCCGGCAAAGCGGGTCAGGCACACGCTGCCCACATACAGCCCATATCCGCGAAATGCGTCGATCAGACGGAGCACGTCCAGATCATAGGTGATGCCAAGATCAGAACGGACTTTATTTTTCTCAATATCGGAGGCATTGATGGCGATGACAATCTCGGCCTGATCTTTTAATTGTGCCAACATATTAATCTTGCTGTCAGGCTTGAAGCCGGGCAGGACACGGGACGCGTGATAGTCGTCAAAAAGCTTCCCGCCAAATTCCAGATAAAGCTTTCCGCCGAAGGCCGCAATCCTTTCTTTGATTTTCTCAGACTGCATTCTGAGGTATTTGTCATTGTCAAAGCCTTTTTTTTCCATAGTACTCCTCCGTGTAAACGTATACAAACAGTTTGTTTCATCATACAAAAAATTCCAGTCAAAATCAATGGTCAAATCCTAAGATTTAATATTTCTTTTATTGATTTATGGGAAAAGTGTATTTATAATGTATTTTGCAAAGCACTATTATTATTTTTTAGGAAATGAGGCAAAAATGGACAATCATCAGATGAATCAAAATAATAACAATAATCACAATAACCAGTCTCCCAGGAGACCGGGACTGGGTGTGATTCTGGCAGCAATGCTAGGGTCGATGTTGTTGGTGACATTGTTCTCCGGGCTGCTCATGGGAGGCAGCAGACAGGAGGAGCAGGAGTACAGCAAATTTTTGCAGGATTTGAAAGAGGACAAGGTGGAATCCGTTCTTGTCAATGCTGAGAAAGCTATCCTGAGCGTCACGCTGAAATACGACCAGGCTGCCCAAGAGGAGAAAGTAGATCCCTTTACGGCGGCTCTCCTGGAACGGTACGGAAGTCAGGCGGCAATGCGGGGGGAGACCTACACCACGCGCATGATGGAGGATATGACCACACTGACTGCCCGGTTGGAGGAGAAGGGAATCACGGCGCAGAGAGTCGTCTCCGACAGCAGGTGGATAGATATTTTGCTGACAATTGTTTTACCTTTGGTGCTGATCTGGGTGCTGATGGGCTTTATGTTCCGCAAGATGAGCGGCGTAGGCGGACCTTTGAGCGTGGGCAAATCCAATGCAAAGGTATATGTGCAGAAGGAGACCGGCGTGACATTCAAGGACGTGGCGGGCGAGGACGAGGCGAAGGAATCTCTGGTGGAGGTTGTGGACTTTCTTCATGATCCCGGCAAATATACCAAAATTGGCGCGAAGCTCCCTAAGGGCGCGCTGCTTGTGGGACCTCCCGGCACGGGTAAGACTTTGCTTGCCAAGGCTGTGGCGGGGGAAGCGAAGGTGCCGTTTTTCTCCCTGACAGGTTCAGATTTTATTGAAATGTATGTGGGCGTGGGCGCAAGCCGTGTGCGTGACTTGTTCCGGGAGGCTACCAAAAACGCGCCCTGTATCGTGTTTATTGACGAGATTGACGCCATCGGCCGCAGCCGTGATTCCAAGTACGGCGGGGGCAACGAGGAGCGGGAGCAGACCTTGAACCAGCTTTTGTCTGAGATGGATGGATTTGACAGTTCCAAGGGTGTATTGATTCTGGCAGCAACCAACAGACCGGAGATTCTGGACAAAGCGCTTTTGCGTCCCGGTCGTTTTGACAGGCGAATTATCGTGGATAAGCCGGATTTGAAAGGCCGGGTGGAGATCCTCAAGGTTCATGCCAAGGACGTCAAGATGGACGAGACGGTGGATTTGGATGCGATTGCCCTCGCCACCAGCGGCGCGGTGGGTTCCGACCTTGCCAACATGATCAATGAGGCGGCGATTAACGCCGTGAAGGAAAAGCGTGAATTTGTGAATCAGCAGGATCTGTTCAATGCCGTTGAGGTGGTTCTGGTGGGCAAGGAGAAGAAGGATCGCATCATGAGTAAGGAGGAGCGCAAGATTGTATCCTACCATGAGGTGGGGCATGCGCTGATCAGTGCGTTGCAGAAGAATTCCGAGCCGGTACAGAAGATTACCATTGTGCCCCGCACCATGGGAGCCCTGGGTTATGTGATGCAGGTTCCCGAGGAGGAGAAATATCTCAACACCGAGGAGGAGCTGCGCGACATGCTGGTTGGCCTGGTGGGAGGTCGCGCCGCGGAGGAGATTGTGTTCGGCAATGTGACGACCGGTGCCGCCAACGATATAGAGCGTGCCACGGCGATTGCCCGCAATATGGTGACAAGGTTTGGTATGAGCAAACGGTTTGGCCTGATTGGGCTTGCCACGGTGGAGAGCCAATACCTGGAGGGCAGGACTGCATTGAATTGTAGTGATCAGACGGCGGCTGATATCGATGAAGAGGTCATGGAGATTCTCAAGGAAAGTTATCAGAAGGCGTTGGCGCTGTTGGGTGAGAACCGCGATGTCATGGATAAGCTGGCGGATTTCCTGATTGAGAAAGAGACCATCACGGGCAAGGAGTTCATGAAGATTTTCAGAGAGGCGAAGGGATTGCCTGAGCCGGAGGAGAAAAAGGACGAGTCGAAGCAAACCGCAAAGCCCACAGTGGGCAATGTGATAGACGTGACACTGACAGATGAGACAGAGATACAGACGCCGGAAAAGGGAGAGGCAGTGCCAGAATGGAAATACTATTCATCAACGGAAAGTGATAGAACCGTATCGGGACAGAGTGAGGCAGAGTCGGAAACTCGCGGGAGCGACCCCAAGGGGGACGAAGAGTCAAACCCGAAGACAGATCCCGCATCAGATGACGACGATCACATGCGCGGGCTGTTCTCTAATGGCAGGATAGACTGATATCATGTTCAATATTGAGGAAGAATTAAAAAAACTCCCGAATAAGCCGGGAGTCTATATCATGCGTGATCAGAGGGACACCATCTTGTATGTGGGCAAAGCCATCAATCTGCACAATCGTGTGCGCTCCTATTTTCGGGAGAATATCGGCAGGGGGCCCGCCATCGACAAGATGGTCTCCCTCATTGCGCGTTTTGAGTATATTGTCACGGACTCAGAGCTGGAGGCTTTGGTGTTGGAGAATAATCTGATCAAAGAGCATTCTCCCAAGTATAACACACTTTTAAAGGATGACAAGACCTATCCCTATATCAAGGTGACATTGGGGGAGGAGTACCCCCGCATTGTTTTTTCCCGCACTATGAAAAAAGATAAATCCAAATATTTCGGGCCCTACACCAGTGCCGGCGCAGTGAAGGATACCATAGAACTTCTGAATAAACTTTATCAGCTTCGAACCTGCAATCGTGTCCTGCCCCGGGATATAGGTTTGGATAGACCTTGTCTGAATTATCATATCAAGCAGTGTCTTGCGCCCTGTCAGGGGTATTTGAGTAAGGAGGAATATCGGGAACAGGTGGATGGCGCCCTGTCCTTTTTGAATGGCAATTACAATCCGATTTTGAAGGATTTGGAGAATAAAATGAAGAATGCCGCGGAAAATATGGAATTTGAGGAGGCAGCGGTATATCGGGATCTGTACAACAGCGTGAAGTCCGTGGCGCAGAAGCAGAAGATTACGGACAGCGATGGTGAGGACAAGGACGTGATTGCCTTGTATCAGGACGAGACCGAAGCCGTGGTGCAGGTTTTTTTCGTTCGGGATGGAAAGTTGATTGGCAGGGAACATTATTATATGACAAATGTGTCGGAAATACCTGCTCCAGAGGGAGCTGACGACGAGGAACTACAGAGCATCATGAAGGAGAGGGAGAGAGTCCGGGCGGATGTGCTGCAGGATTTTGTGAAACAGTTCTATGCGGGGACGCCGTTTATCCCCAAGGAGCTGATGCTGCAATATGAGATAGAGGATGCCGGGATTGTGGAAAAGTGGCTCACGGAGCGCAGGGGCGGGCGGGTCTATTTGAGGGTGCCCAAGATTGGCAGCAAGGAGAAATTGGTGGAGCTGGCGGCTCAGAACGCCAAATTGATTTTATCCCAGGACAGGGAGAAGCTGAAGCGGGAGGAAGGGCGTACCATCGGCGCGGTGAAGGAGATTGCGGCCATCTTGGGACTGTCTCGCATTGAGCGCATGGAAGCCTTTGATATTTCTAACACCAATGGCTTTGAGAACGTGGGCTCTATGGTGGTATATGAGAAGGGAAAGCCAAAGCGCAGCGATTATCGGAAGTTCCGGATCAAGAGTGTCACAGGGCCGGACGATTATGCATGTATGAAGGAAGTGTTGACCAGACGCTTTGTTCATGGGATGGAGGAGAGCAGGGAGCTTGCGGAGAAGGATTTGGAGAAGGAGTTCGGCAGCTTTACAAGGTTTCCGGATTTGCTGTTGATGGATGGCGGACGCGGCCAGGTAAATATTGCCCAAGAGGTATTGGACGAGCTGCATATTGACATTCCGGTCTGTGGTATGGTGAAGGATGACAATCACCGCACAAGGGGGCTGTATTTTCAAAATGTGGAACTGCCCATTGACACGCATTCGGAGGGGTTCAAATTAATCACACGCATTCAGGACGAGGCACACAGATTTGCCATTGAATATCATCGGTCTCTTCGCAGCAAGGCGCAGGTGAAGTCCGTGTTGGACGATATTCCCGGAGTGGGTCCTGCCCGCAGGAAGGCGCTTATGCGGCACTTTAAATCTTTGGAGGAGATTCGGAACGCGACGCAGGAGCAGCTTATGGAGTTACCGGAGATGAACAGACGCAGTGCCGAGGCGATTGTGGAGTTCTTTAAAGGGTAAAACAGTTCAGCCTTCCGCTGAACTGTAAGCATAATTTTCTTCACAGATTCTTTCCTATGTGATAAAATGGCATTAATTGGAATCAAAAATAAATTTTTCTAAAATATTAGAAATCAGACCGCATACACAGCGGAGAAAGAGGATGCGATGACCAGTGTTAGCCTGACCCGTGTGATTGAGAAAATGGAATTGGAGAATCTGACCCCGGATATTGATTTGAGCAAAAAGTGCATCACCCTTGCGGAGGTGAATCGTCCCGCCTTACAGTTAGCGGGTTATTTTGAGCATTTTGACGCCACCAGATTACAGATTATCGGGTTTGTGGAATACACTTATATGGCGAGGCTGACAGACGAAGAGCGGGTGGAAATCTATGAGAAATTGATGGAGAACGAGATTCCGTGTATTGTGTTCAGCCGGGAGCTGATGCCGGATGACATCTTCATGGAGACGGCGATTCGCCACCAGATTCCGTTGCTCTCCACCAAGAAGACAACCTCCGCGTTTATGGCGGAGATCATCCGTTGGCTGAATGTGAAGCTGGCGCCGTGTATCTCCGTGCATGGTGTGTTGTTGGACGTGTACGGAATCGGAGTACTGATCACCGGTGAGAGTGGAATCGGTAAGTCGGAGGCGGCTTTGGAGCTGATCAAGAGAGGGCATCGACTGGTGACAGATGACGTGGTGGAGCTTCGGAAGGTCAGCGATGATACCCTGGTTGGTTCCGCCCCGGATATCACTAAGAATTTCATAGAGCTTAGGGGTATCGGAATTGTGGATGTGAAGGCATTGTTCGGTGCCGTGGCGGTGGTGGATACCCAGCAGGTGGATATGGTCATCCGACTGGAGGATTGGGACAAGGATAAGGAGTACGATAGATTGGGGCTGGAGGAGAATTATACGGAATATTTGGGCAATAAAGTGGTCTGCCACACGCTGCCCATTCGCCCGGGGCGGAATCTGGCGCTGATCTGCGAGGCGGCTGCGGCGAATCACAGGCAGAAGCAGATGGGGTACAACGCGGCGAAGGAACTCTATGCCCGCGTGCAGGCGTCACTTGCAAAAAGAAGAGATGAGGAAGAGGTGTAAATATGGGAGCAAGGTATGCATTTGGAGTGGATATTGGCGGAACGACGGTAAAGCTTGGACTTTTTGACAAGGATGGCTGTGTGTTGGATAAGTGGGAGATTCCCACGGTGACGGATAATGGTGGTGCGTCGATTCTGCCGGATGTGGCAGAGAGTATCCGTGGTAAGATGCGGGAGAAGGGTATTGCGGAGGCTGATATCGCGGGAATTGGCGTGGGCGCTCCCGGTGCCGTAGACGATAAAGGCACGCTGGTAGGCGGAGCGGTGAATCTGGGCTGGGGAGTGTTCAATATTCCCAAGGCTTTGGGCGCTTATTTGGATGTGCCCATAAAGGCAGCCAATGATGCCAATGTAGCTGCGTTCGGCGAGATGTGGCAGGGTGGCGGCAAGGGCTATGATGATTTGGTGGCGGTCACTCTGGGAACCGGCGTGGGCGGCGGCATTATCATGGGCGGCAGGATGCTCACGGGATCCACGGGAGCCGGCGGCGAGATCGGACATATCCACATTGAGGACAAAGAGACAGAAAGTTGTGGCTGTAAGAACAAGGGGTGTCTGGAACAATATGCCTCCGCCACGGGCATCGTGAGATTGGCGAGGAGGCGGCTTGCCGAGGATGACAAGCCAAGTGTCCTGCGGCAGGGAGATATCACTGCCAAGGCTGTGTTTGACGCGGTGAAGGAGAATGACGAGGTTGCCATAGAGATTGCGGAGAGATTCGGAGATTATCTGGGCAAAGGACTTGCGGCGGTGGCGGCGGTGGTGAATCCGGAGATATTCGTTATCGGCGGAGGCGTGTCCAAGGCGGGAGAGATTTTGTTTTCCTATGTGGAGCCGGCATTTCAGAAGTATGCATTCGGGCCCTGCAGAGGGGCGAAGTTTGCCCTTGCGACCTTGGGGAATGATGCAGGAATTTATGGTGCTGCAGGATTAATACTGTGGGAAAATGTATAATATGTATAAAGCGATGACAACAGTTCAACCATGAACTGTGGAACGATGAAAAGGAAAGGCAGTATTTATGGTCAGCAGTGTAATGTTGGAGACCCTGCGGGGGTTCGTCACGGAGGAAAATATACATTTGCAGGAGCCCATGGCTGCCCACACGACTTTTCGGGTGGGAGGTCCTGCGGACTGTCTGATTGAGATTGAGAACGCGGAGCAATTGCAGAAGGTACAGAGATTTCTTTATCAGGTGGAGTATCCCTTTTGTGTGATAGGAAACGGGAGTAATCTGCTTGTCAGTGATAATGGTTATCAGGGGATTATATTGCAGATTGGCAAAAAGATGAGCGATATCTCTGTGGAAGGGAATGTCTTAAGGCTCCAGTCCGGAGCCTCCATGGCACAGGCGGCTGCAGCGGCGCTGGGGAACGGATTGACGGGACTTGAGTTTGCGTCCGGTATCCCGGGGACGGTGGGCGGCGGTGTGGTGATGAACGCTGGGGCTTATGGCGGAGAACTGAGTCAGGTGGTGACAGAGGTTCAGGTGTTGAATAAGGATGGTGAGCTCTGGACACTGGATAACGAGACGATGGAGTTTGGCTATCGCAAAAGCACCATTCGCAAACAGCCTTTTATCGTGACAGAGGTTACTCTTGCACTGACTCCAGGCAGGCAGGAGGATATTCGGGCGAAAATGGAGGAACTGGCAGCCAAGAGAAGGGAGAAGCAGCCCTTGGAATTCCCCAGTGCGGGCAGCACGTTTAAGAGGCCGGAGGGGCATTTTGCCGGAGAACTGATCATGAATGCGGGACTCCGTGGGTTTCAGATCGGAGGTGCCAGGGTGTCCGACAAGCACTGTGGTTTTGTGATTAACGCAGGGAATGCCCTTGCTGCAGATATTATGGATGTGATCCGAGAGGTGCAGATACGAGTGAAGGAGCGGTTTGGCGTGGAATTGGAACCTGAGGTGGTGTTCTTGGGAGATTTTTAAAGGCACAGGATGTGACGGAAGAGTTAGAGGAATGAGGCGCTTATGAGATTTGTGGTAGTGACAGGAATGAGCGGCGGCGGCAAAAGTACCGTCCTGAAAATGTTGGAGGATACAGGGTTTTATTGTGTGGATAACCTGCCGGCTTCTCTGATTGAGAAGTTTGTGGAGTTGATCACCCTGCCGGATGGTGAAATTACCAAGGTGGCATTAGGGCTGGATGTGCGTGCGGATCAGTCTTTTAAGAATACCACAAAGGTTTTAAAAGAGTTGAAGAAAAAGGGGTATCAATTCGAGATTCTCTTTATGGAGGCATCTGAGGAGGTACTGATCAAGCGATACAAGGAGACCAGACGCATTCATCCTCTGGCGGCGGACGGGCGCGTAGAGGATGGTGTGCGCAAGGAGCAGGAAGTGCTGCGGGCAATCCGTAAGATGGCGGACTATGTGATTGACTCGTCAAATCTTTTGACCAGAGAGCTTAAGGCGGAGCTTGACCGCATTTTTGTCAGCAATGAGGAATACAATAGTCTCATGGTGACGATCATGTCATTTGGCTTCAAGCATGGGATTCCCTCAGATGCGGATCTGGTGTTTGACGTGCGTTTCCTGCCCAATCCCTTCTATATAGATGAGTTGAAGCACAAGACGGGAAATGACAAAGAGGTACAGGACTATGTGATGAGCTTTGAGGACGCAGATATTTTTTTACAAAAGCTTACGGATATGATACAATTCCTGATTCCCAACTACATCAAGGAGGGAAAATACCGATTGGTCATTGCGATTGGATGTACGGGCGGCAAACATCGAAGCGTGACGCTCGCCAATGAGCTCTATAGCCGCATGAAGGACAAGGGGCATTATGGAATCAAGCTGTACCACAGGGATATGGCCAAGTCCAGTCTACAGGATTTGCAGCGCTAGCAGTTACAAAATGTGAGGTGTATGCGAAAATGTCATTTTCACAGAGTGTCAAGGAAGAGTTGGGAAGGCATATGAGTGCGGCAAGACATTGTCAACTGGCGGAATTAGCGGCAATTATGCACTTTTGTGGTCAGATAGGTCTGGACAAACACGGTAATTATACGATAGGCTTTCAGACGGAAAATGAAACTGTTTCCAGAAAAGGCTTTACATTATTGAAAAAAACGTATAATATAAATACTGATGTCGAGATTGGCGAGGAGCAGATGCGGGAGATCCTTTCTAAGATTGGAGATTTGGATGAACCGGTCAGCCCGCTCCTTATCAAAAATTCCTGCTGTCAAAGAGCATTTTTGAGAGGCGCCTTTTTGAGCATTGGTTCCTTAAGTGACCCCTCCAAGGGATATCATTTAGAGTTTGTGTGTACCGATGACAAGAAGGCTGGACAGCTGCAGAGTGTACTGCAGGGCTTTGGTATCGATGGAAAAATTGTGCTTCGCAAGAAGTATCATGTGGTGTATCTCAAGGAGGGTGAGAGCATTGTGGATTTGTTAAATGTCTGCGAGGCTCACGTCGCCCTGATGGAGTTTGAGAATCTGCGGATTCTGAAAGAGATGCGCAATTCTATCAACAGACGCGTCAACTGTGAGGCTGCTAATATCACCAAAACAGTGAACGCTGCCACAAGACAGATAGAGGATATCGAATACATTCGGGATCATGGTGGTCTGCAAAAACTGCCACAAAATCTGCGGGAGATTGCGGAGGTTCGTTTGGAGTATCCTGAGGCTTCCTTGAAGGAGCTGGGAGAATACTTGGAGCCGCCAGTAGGTAAATCCGGAGTCAACCACAGATTGCGTAAACTGAGTGAATTCGCCGAAAAGCTTAGGATGTAGAACGAGGAGGAAAATTATGAAAGCAAAGACAATCCGGATCAACATGGACAAAGGTCTCGACGCAAGACCGATAGCGCTGTTGGTTCAAGAGGCCAGCAAGTACGACAGCAAGATTTACGTGGAGCAGGACGGCAGGAGGATCAATGCCAAGAGTATTATGGGCATGATGACAGTGGTACTTAACAATGGCGAGGAAGTGACCGTTACGGCGGAAGGCGAGGATGAGAGCGTCGCTATTGACAGCATCGAGAAATTTTTGTGCAGCAACTAATCAAAACGAAACAGAAAATACGAAAGAAGGCGAGCGGGCATTTATGTGAAACTCGCTTTTTTATTCCAATGACAAATAGAAATGTGCTATTTATGCGTTTGGAGGAATATCATGAGTTTTCCATTGGAAAAGAAAATGCTCTTTGTGTATAACCCGAAGGCTGGAAAAGCAAAAATTAGAAATAAGCTGGCGGATATTTTGGATGTGTTTGCGGAAGGCGGGTACGAAGTGACAGTCTACCCTACCGGCAAACAGGGAGATGCCACGGAGATTGTGGAGTGCAGGAAGCCAATCTACGATTTGATCGTATGCAGCGGCGGCGACGGCACGCTGGACGAGGTGGTCACGGGCATGATGCGCAGCAGTTTTCACACCCCGATCGGATATATTCCCGCAGGAAGCACCAATGATTTTGGGGGAAGTCTGAACTTGCCCAAGAACATGGTGAGCGCAGCGAGGAAGATTGTTGAGGGAAGGAACTTTCCGTGTGATATAGGGGCCTTTAACAAAGATGTGTTTGTATACATAGCGGCATTTGGGATTTTTACGGAGGTCTCTTATGAGACAGATCAGGATATTAAAAATGTGCTAGGGCATATGGCGTATGTGTTGGAGGGAATGAAACGTCTCTCCACGGTTCGCTCCTATCATATGAAAGTCACTTGCGAGGATCAGGTCATAGAGGATGATTTTATCTTTGGCATGATTACGAATTCTGTCTCCGTGGGCGGTTTTAAGAATATTACCGGCAAACATGTGAAACTGGATGACGGCGTGTTTGAGGTCACGCTGATCAGGGCGCCGGGGAATCCTGTAGAGCTGAATCAGATCATGCTCTCGCTGCTGAATCGGGATATTGACACCAATCTTATGTACTGTTTTCGCACTGCTGATCTGCGGTTGGAGTCACAGGAGGATGTGGCTTGGACATTGGATGGCGAGAACGGGGGGAGCCATCAGGATGTATATATCAGGAACTGCCATCAGGCAGTGGAAATACGCGTGGCGGAATAATTTTTGAATTAACAGAATGGTATTTTTTGTATTTTCATTTTGGACGAGTTGTGCTATACTATACACGGAGGCGGCGGGACTGGCTGTGAAGGGCAGAATTTCGAGGTCAGGTCGCTGTTGATTTATAAGAAAAATGAGTAAAAATTGGAGGGAAAGAGTATGTTAGTATCTGCAACCGAAATGCTGAAAAAGGCAAAGGCTGGACACTATGCAGTGGGCCAGTTCAATATCAACAATCTGGAGTGGACAAAGTCCATCCTGCTCACCGCAAAAGAGTGCAGGTCTCCTGTGATCCTTGGCGTGTCTGAGGGCGCTGGAAAGTATATGGGTGGCTATCATGCGGTAGTCGGCATGGTGAACGGACTGTTGAAAGATTTGGATATCGATGTTCCCGTTGCGCTGCATCTGGATCACGGCAGCTTTGAGGGATGCTACAAGTGTATTGAGGCAGGTTTTTCTTCCATTATGTTTGACGGTTCTCATTATCCCATTGATGAAAATGTGACAAAGACTACCGAGTTGGTGAAGGCTGCACATGGCAAGGGGCTCTCTATCGAGGCCGAGGTTGGTTCTATCGGCGGCGAGGAAGACGGTGTTGTAGGTATGGGCGAGTGTGCTGATCCTAAGGAGTGTAAAGCAATCGCTGATCTGGGTGTTGATTTCCTGGCAGCAGGTATCGGCAACATTCACGGCAAATATCCTGCAAACTGGAAAGGACTCAGCTTTGAGACTCTGGATGCGGTTCAGCAATTGACAGGGGAGCTTCCTCTGGTGCTTCACGGCGGTACAGGCATCCCTGCTGATATGATCAAGAAGGCAATCTCTCTCGGCGTTGCTAAGATCAATGTAAATACAGAGTGTCAGTTGGCATTCCAGGACGCTACCCGTAAATATATCGAGGCAGGCAAGGACTTGGAGGGCAAGGGCTTTGATCCCCGTAAGCTTCTGGCGCCCGGTGCGGAGGCTATCAAGGCTACAGTGAAGGAAAAAATGGAATTGTTCGGTTCTGTAGGTAAGGCTGAATAAGTTTGGAAGTAAACTTCAAAATTTAAGAATAGCAATTAAAAAGAGCTGCTGCATGGCTGATTTCCAGTATCATGCAGTAGCTCTTCTTTGCGTAGATCCGACAGTATTTAATCTACATCTTCGCCGCCCACGGTCTCTTTGCCCTCTTTCACGCGCTGTATATAATCCTTGGTCATCTGTATCACCTGACCCGAAAGCAGGGTGACGGCAACCAGGTTTGGCAATGCCATAAAGCCGTTGAAGGTGTCGGAGATATCTACCACCAAATCCAGGGAAGCATTACACCCAAGGAAGATGATCAGGATGAATACCAGCTTATAAACAGGCACGATTTTCAATCCAAACAGATACTCAATGGCGCGCTCGCCGTAGTATGACCATCCCAGGATGGTTGAGAAGGCAAACAGCATCACGGCGATGGAGATAAATTTTCCGCCCAGCGGGCCAAAAACAGACTCAAACGCGGAACTGGTCAACGCCACGCCGGAGGGGAGACCCGCATCCGCCAGATCTATACCGTTGATGGCGCATTGCTCATAAACGGCCATGTCATACACACCAGAGCAGAGAATGGTGAGAGCAGTCATTGTACATACAATGATCGTATCGGCAAATACCTCGAAGATTCCCCACATGCCTTGCACTACCGGCTCCTTTACATCAGATGCGGAGTGCACCATCACGGAGGAACCCAAGCCTGCTTCGTTGGAGAACACGCCTCGGGAAATGCCTCGTTTCATGGCTACCATAATCGTAAAGCCCGCGACGCCGCCACCCATGGAAGAGAAATTAAATGCATTGCCGAAAATCAAAGCAAAAGCGGAGGGGACTGCTGTGATATTACATCCAATAACCACTAGTGCGCCGACAATATACGTAATTGCCATGAAGGGTACGATCTTCTCCGTCACGGAGGCAATACGCTTGATACCGCCCACGATGACCAGACCCGCTAAGAACATTACGATCACAGCTGTCACCCAGTTGGGGATGCCAAAGGAATTCTCTAATCCGTTTGCAATTTCATTGCCCTGTGACATATTGCCGATACCAAAGGAGGCGAATACACAGAAGACAGAGAAAATCACAGCGAGCCATTTCCAACCAAGTCCTTTTTCTATGTAAATCATGGCGCCGCCAATCCAGTTTCCCTTTTCATTTCTGTAGCGGTATTTGATTCCCAGCGTGTTCTCGGCATAGTTGGTCATCATCCCCAGAAAAGCGGAAAGCCACATCCAGAAGATCGCGCCGGGGCCGCCCAGAGCTAACGCCACAGCCACGCCGGAAATATTGCCCACGCCGATGGTGGCGGCAAGTGCCGTACATAGTGATTGAAACTGTGAGATGGAATGTTTGTCGTCCGTGCGAAGAACCTTCTTATTTCCTTTTTTAAAAATGGATAGGAAGGTCACATCCAGCCAGTATTTGACGTGTGTAATCTGAAATACCTTGGTGCGGACGGTAAACATCAGGCCAACGAGCAAAAAGAATACCAGCATGTATGGCCCCCAGATGAAATTGTTCAACACGCCGTTGACTTTTTCAATTGTTCCTATTATTTGTTCCATAGATATTTTCCTTTCATAAATAAAGACATAATGAACATTGCATCATTACGTCTCTGTAATATGTTTATCATAATATAAAATATACCTAAGGTCAACCAATTCTCTAAAAATGACACGAGTTACTCTCGTATCTTGGAGAGAACATGTCCAAAATTGACCCACTTATCACTGTCGTCCGAATCAGAATCATCCAAGGTAAAGGTTAAGCCATATCCGTTCAAGGGCTCCAAGGTACAAGGGTCTGCCTGGCAGAATTTACGTATATATGCCTGCCGTTCTTCTTTATTGATAAAGATACCCGTGTCGCCGTCCCGGGGAGCCGACTGGGACAATAATAGAATATCTCCGTTGCAGTATACGGGGCGTAGATGGTTGCTGGTAATCCTTATTGCACACTGCAATCTCGCGCCAAAGAGCTTGCGGTAGGGGGCAATGTTGAGTTTCTCGATATGCATGGAATCCCAGATCATCCCATCCTCCAAATTTCCTGTGGGGGTCAGCAAATCGACATAATCATCCTCGATTTCTACGGGTAATTGCCCAAGAAATGACAATTCCAAATCAATAACACTTGTTACGAAGCGCAGCTGGGAAGGCGTCAAATCTCTTAACTTGCCAACAACCTGCATTAACTCCGTGGCGACACATCCACAAAGTTCAAAAGCCCATTTGCCAGTAAGTTTGTGCGCTCGATAGGCGGTATAAAGATCTACTTTTGAGATTTCTCCAGAAATCAGTTTCTTGTATGTGGAGACAGAAATTTCCAGTTTCTTTGCCATTTGGATTTGAGTGAGACCTAGAGCAGTACGTTCCCGCTCCAGGCTGTCAATAAAGTTACTTACAATTTCTAACCTTGTCATAATGCACTTCCTGACCTCTTTTGTAAAGAAACGTTGCTATATAGTAATCAATGACCAATATAAAGTGTAAAAATATCACTTTGTACTATTATATTAGTCGGGAAATAAAATTGCAAGTGTTTTTTAAAATATGGGGATTATGGAGACAAAATAATAAAAGGTGTTATGGAATAGACGTGTAGCAAAACGGGGATTTTATAGAAAAAAATCCCCAAAAAGGGAGGATGCCAAAGAACCTGTGTCCTTTGGCATTTATTATGAAAAAGTTTTTTAAACAAGTAACTGTCGCTTTTATGTTTATAGTATATGGTACAGAAATGGATAAAACATGATGTGGAATTGAAAAAACATTGAAAGAATTGTAAACAAAATATGAACAAAACAAATTAACTAACAATGTTCGGGTTCCGGATAATCCACACCAAAGGTTTCCACAGTGACACTCTTCATCACCTGGTTTTCATAGGGTCTGTCATTGTAGGTGGGGGTTTCGGCGATGCGGTTCACCACATCCATACCTTCTATCACCTTTCCAAACGCCGCATAAGAGCCGTCCAGATGGGGCGCTTTCTTGTGCATGATGAAGAATTGGCTTCCTGCGGAGTCGGGGTGCATGGAGCGGGCCATGGAAAGCACGCCTTCCGTATGCTTTAATTCATTCTCCACACCGTTTTGGGAGAACTCACCCTTGATATTGTAGCCTGGGCCGCCCATACCAGAACCCTCGGGGCAGCCGCCCTGAATCATGAAGCCCTTGATGACGCGGTGAAAAATTAATCCGTCATAGAAACCTTTGTTGATCAGGCTGATAAAATTGTTTACGGAGATGGGGGCAATCTCGGGGTATAGTTCCGCCTTGATGACGCCGCCATCTTCCATAGTAATAGTAACAATAGGATTTTGTGCCATTTTTTTCCCTCTCTGTCTCTAAAATATTGTATACTGTATTGGATGGTTTATTCATTCCATCCGTTTTTATTGTATCGTAGTCTGTGAAAAAGGTAAAGAGGAGAAAAAATTTCTTATGTTCTATTTAAAAGAAGTGCGGATGGTGTTATCGGAGGCGGGTCGTCGGGAGAGCGGGGATGGCTTAAAGGACTTCATTCATGGCATCGAAGAAAATGGCATCAAATGCAGGGTGAATGAAATCCCGGAAGCGGACTGTATTGTTTCTGAAGGTACTCTGTGGATTACGGATATAGCAGAAGCTGCTGAAATACTGGTGACACGTGGCTGTGCGGCGCTTGCATATCTTCATAATAATAACAGACAGGAGAATTTTGCCATATGTCAGTACGCATGTGAGAGTTTGTCCGAGGAGACGGATGCTGTATATCTGGATCGGGTGTATCGCAGGTGCAAGGGGCTGCCATGGGATATTCTGAGGACGGCGCATTGTCTGGTTCGGGAGACCACAGTTGCGGATGTGGAGGCCTTTTATCGAATTTACAGTGAGCCTTCCATTACCGAATATATGGACAGATTATATGAGAACCCGGAGGAGGAGAGGGCATATGCGCAGGATTATATTGATCAGGTCTATTGCTTTTACAATTTTGGAATATGGACGGTGGTGGAGCGGGAATCAGGCGAGGTGATCGGGCGCGCGGGTATCTGCTATCGGGAGGGCTATGAGACGCCGGAGCTGGGATTCGTGATCGGTGTGCCTTGGCAGGGGAGAGGTTATGCCACAGAGGTGTGCCAAGGGATTTTGGAATATGCACGTGAGGAATTGGGGATGACGGAGATCTTGGCGTTTGTGCAGCCGGGGAATCTGGCGTCCATACATGTGTGTGACAAGTTGGGCATGGAGAACCTGGGGCGGGTGGAGCTGCAGGGGCAGGAATATATTGTTCGCGTCTGGAATGCAGATTTGTAAGTGAAACTGTAATTTGCGCACAAAAATAGGAATGTCATTTCCATTTACAAAAAATGAAATATAATGTATATTAATATTGCAACAATTCTTAGAAGAACCAGAAAAAATAGACTTTGATTACTTCATATATTAGTATGAGGAGCAGAAATATGAAAAAGATCTGTACAGGAGCAATATGCTGTATCATATTGGCATACACTTTATGTGGCTGTGGGAGGACTTCCGTTCGCACCACAGGAGATATTTTTTGTGGTGAGCGGACTGATGTTAAACGTGGGGTGGTTTACGGAGAACAAGAATATGAAGAGATATTATTGACTCCAGGACATTTTAAATCAGAGTACGACACGAAAGAAGATGCCGTTAATGCCGTTATGCAGGAAAAACTTAAGCAGGTGTTGGAAGCGGAAGATGAAATCGAGCAGGCGGATATCTCTTTTTTAGATGATGAGCCAACCATTATGATTCAGCTGACCTATGCAGATAGTGTAATACAGGAGGATAGGGAAATTTCGGTAAAACATTTGGAAGAGGCTGTGCAGAAGATGTTTGAGGACAGAGAGGTTATTGTCGAAATAAAAGAATAAAGGCGGAGCTGCTGAAGAAATATCTGTGAGGGGAAGATGGAATATACCACGAATGATTTGTCTAAAATATTGGATGTGTCCACCAACACCATCAGACGGTTTGAAGAGAAGGGATATCTGAACGCCATCCGAAATACGGACAACGGTTACCGGCAGTTTGATTCGTCCGACGTGGAGAGGCTGATGTATGTGGGGAAGTACCGCAAAGTCGGTTTTGGCCATCGGGACATCACTGAGCTGTTACAACAGGATATCGATAGTGTGAAGGAGCTTTTGGTCGAGAGAAAAGCGCAATTGGACGCTCAGATTGCGGAATATAAGGCGCTGAGCCACCTGCTGAAGGATGATATCGCTCTGATCAACCGTATCCGGGAATATGGTTTTGATCTCTTTGAGTTTGAGAGCAGTCCCTTTCATTATGTGCTCTATCAAAAGAGGGGAGAACTGTGTACGGAAGGATTGCAGGGCAGAGCGCTGCAACGCTTTATGTCCACCTGTCCAGAGTTTGAGTATATTTATCTGTTTGACCGGGAAGATCTCCAGTCGGGAAATATGACTTGGAGCGCGGGAGTGGCGGCCAATCAGATAATCACCAAAAAATATGGTGTGGATACGTCTTCACCGGTGGAGTCCTATGAGCGGCATTTATGTCTGATGCGCTTTGTGCGTGTGCCTTTGGATTTTCTGAATGCGGAACAGATGGCGGTGGGCGAGTTGAAGAAGCTGATTTTTGATGATTTTCTGGAGTATATGGGAGAGCATGATTATATGCCCGCAGGAGATGTGTTGGCTTTGAAAATCGGACTCTCCAGAGAGAATGATCAGCAGTGGCAATATCTTCTGATTCATTTTCCTGTAGATAGAGCGGAAAACGAGTAATCGATAACAAAGGACCGGTTAGGCATTTTTGACAATGCGGCCAGTCCTTTTTCAACTCAGCTCCCAGAGTTATCTGTCAGGTGAAAATGTAAAGTGATTGAAAATTGCAGGAAATGCGCTATAATAAAAATACATATAGAAATTTCTGTCTCACCGGATTATTTGGACAGATGGGAAAGGAGAGAAGCATGAATAAAAAGCGAAACCAGACGATTGGCCGAGGGTTGGCATGGCTGTTGACGTTTATTCTGGTGATGGAGGGAATGCTGCAGAATGCAGGGATGCTCACGGCCAGAGCCGAGGAGGCCGCCGGAAGCGGCACAGTGCCGGACATCGAAGTGACGCGATTCGATGGATATGCGGAAGGAGCTTATGCGGAATGGAAGCCAGTGGCTGGAGCGGACGGTTATCTGGTCTATGTGTCGCAGACCACAGATCAGAATCAGACTTCTCAAGATGCGCGAGATGTGAAGGAGGCATCTGAGCCGAAGCCACTGCAGAAAGAGTGGATTCAAATTGACGATGAACTGATTCGGAGTTACGGAGATTATATCCGGGCGGATGTCTTGGGACTTACGGAGGGTATCTGGTATCTGAAGATTGTGGCGGGCACGTTCGATTCCGAGAGAAAGCTGACCGGCACAGTGGCAGAGGTGATTGAGGAAGTCACAGTGACGGCTCATGACCGTTCCGGTTATGCGTGGGTGAACGGCACGGCCTCCGGCGCTTATAACGAGGACGGTTCTTTGAAGGCGAACGCCCGTGTGATCTATATCACGGAGGAGACCAAGAACACCGTGAAGCTGGAGGTAGCGGGTGCCAGCGCCAATCCCTGTGTGGGACTTCAGGCGATTATGAACGGCTACAAAAATGCGCAGGAGAGCAGACCTTTAGCCGTGCGTATCATTGGCAATATCACAGACCCGGCGACATTGACCTCAGGTGATCTGGCGGTGGAGACGAGCACAACCAATAAGCCGGGCATCACCATTGAGGGTGTGGGAGAGGATGCCGTGGTCAACGGCTGGGGTATCAGTATTAAGAACAGCTCCAATCTGGAGGTGCGCAATCTGGGCTTCATGAACTGCAACAGCGGTGAGGGAGACAATGTCAGCCTGGTGCAGGACAATGACCATATCTGGGTTCACAACTGTGATATGTTCTATGGGGAAGAAGGCAGCGATGACGATCAGAAAAAGGGCGATGGCGCTCTGGATTGTAAATTGTCGGACTATGTGACTTTTTCCTACAATCATTTCTGGGATTCCGGCAAATGTAATCTGTTGGGGCTTGCGGAAGGGAAGGATAAAGAGTACCATATTACCTATCATCACAACTGGTACGATCATTCCGATTCCAGACATCCCAGAGTGCGTTTCTATACGGCGCATGTATACAATAACTATTATGATGGCAACTCCAAGTACGGTATCGGCGGCGCACGGGGGGGCGGGTCGATTTTTGCCGAGAATAATTATTTCAGGAATTGCAAATATCCCATGCTGATCTCTATGCAGGGCTCCGACGTGTACAATGGCAGCGGCACATTCTCCCAGGAGGATGGCAGTATTATCAAAGCTTACGGCAACTATATGGAGGGTCAGACGCGGTTTGTGCCATACAAGGCGCAGGACGATTCGAATACAGATTGGGATGCCTATGTGGCGGAGAGCAGAGACGAGATCGTGCCGAATACGGTGAAGACGGTGGAAGCATCGGCAACGGTTGTGTTTGCGGAAGGCTGCACGGGTGGCAATACCTACAATAATTTTGACACCGCGGCAGATTTTTACACCTATCAGGCGGATCCCGCAGAGAGGGTTCCGAAGATTGTAGCCGAAGATGCCGGACGTCTGAATGGCGGAGACTTTAAA